>CAUQOI010000028.1:0-19776 GCA_963519525.1 uncultured Campylobacter sp. | reverse complement strand
AAATATAGTAAAAAAGGCTAAAAAGGGCTTTAGCAAACTAGCCCTTTTAGCATCTTTAGTCCATCATCCGTACCTAAAAACTTCTCGCAGGCGCGCTCTGGGTGGGGCATGAGGCCGAATATCTTTTTGTTCTTATCGCAAATTCCAGCTACCTCGTCGACCGAGCCGTTTGGATTTAGCTCTGCGCCGTTTGCGTCGCAGTATTTTAGCAGCACCTGATCGTTGTCGTAGAGGCCTTTTAGCGTCGCCTCATCGGCGTAAAAGTTACCCTCGCCGTGAGCGATCGGGATGTTTACGACCTCGCCGACGCTCAAATTTGAGAGAAATTTGTTTGCGTTTGAGATCACTTTTAGGTGGTGATATTTTGAGATGAAGCTTAAATTTTCGTTTCGTCTCATCGCGCCTGCAAGCAGTTTTAGCTCGCATAGCATCTGAAAGCCGTTGCAAATTCCAAGCACGTATCCGCCTTTTTGGGCGTGTTTTACGACTGCGCTCATCGCGGGGCTAAATTTAGCGATAGCTGCCGTACGTAGGTAGTCGCCGTAGCTAAATCCGCCCGGAAGGACGATTAGATCGGCGTTTATCTCGCTTTCTTTGTGCCAGATTATCTGCGTCTGGCAACCCAAAAGCTCAAAGGCGTACTTTGTATCTTGCTCGCAGTTTGTGCCTGGAAACAAAACGATGGCGACTTTCATTTTGCGCTCTCACATTTGTCGTTCAAATTTATCTCGTAGTCCTCTATGACGGTGTTTGCGAGCAGTTCTTCGCACATTTTGATGAGCTCCTTGCGCGCTTCGTCTTTGCTTGTGGTGTCTATATCAAGTACGATTTGTTTGCCTATGCGCACGCCGCTTACGTTGTTAAATCCAAGCGAGCCAAGCGCGTGCTCGACGGCCTTTCCTTGCGGGTCTAAAACGCCGTTTTTTAGGGATACGTTGATGATAGCTTTCATTTTAAACCTTAGATAAAATTCTTTTTAAAACTTCTTCGTAGGCGACTTTTACGTTGCCAAGATCCTGACGAAATCTATCTTTATCGAGTTTTTCGTTTGTAGTCGCGTCCCAAAAGCGGCAGCTATCCGGACTGATCTCGTCTGCTAGCAGGATATTTCCCTCCTTATCGACGCCAAATTCGACTTTAAAATCGACTAATTTTAAGTTTCTGTCTGCGAAAAATTTAAAGAGGATAGCGTTTATCTCGCGACCCATGTGTTTTAGTCTGTCAAGGTCGTTTTCGCTCTTAACTAAGCCCATGATTAGGCAGTGTTCGTCGTTTACGAGCGGATCGTGCAGATCGTCGTTTTTGTAGTAAAACTCTACCAATGGAAACGACAAAACCGTGCCTTCTTTTATCGCAAGGCGCTTTGTTAGCGAGCCGGTGGCGATGTTTCTCACGACCACTTCAAGTGGGATGATTTCGCATTTTTTCACGAGCTGTTCGGTGTCGCTTAGGGTTTCGACCAGGTGGGTCGGGATACCTTTTTCTTTTAAAAGATGAAAAAGCTGCGTCGAAATTTTGTTATTTAACGCGCCTTTGCCCGCTTCATTGCCTCTTTTTTGCGCATCAAAGGCGGTTAGATCGTCTTTAAATTCCGCTATTAGCAAGTCCGCATCGTCCGTTGCGAACATCTTTTTCCCCTTGCCTTCGTAGATCAGCTCTTTTTTTTGCATTTTTGCACTCCTTATTTTAGCTGTAAAATTTTGATCGCGTCAATCGCCGATTTTAGCTGTATATCGTCGTTTACGTTAGCCTCGGTTATTATAGTCTTATTATCCGTGATTTTCGTAGAGTTTTTGTCGCTATTTGCGTCTATTTTGCTCAGTTCGTTGGTTAGGTGTTTTTTTAGCTCGCTCTCTTTTATAGAAAACGCATTTTCGTCCTGCTGAGGCACTTTGCCCGGAAATACGATGATATCAGGCTCTACGCCCGTTGCTTGGATAGTGCGGCCGCTAGGCAGGTAGTAGCGCGCTATCGTTAGGCGGATGGCCTCTTTGTCATCGACCGGCAGAATGATTTGTACGCTGCCTTTGCCAAACGTCTTTTCGCCGATAACGACGGCTCGTTTGTGGTCTTGTAATGAACCGCTTACGATCTCGCTCGCACTTGCGCTTCCGCCGTTAACTAGCACCGCAAGCGGCAAATTTGTGATTTTATTTGCTCTTGCAGCTTTAAATTCGCTATTTTCGCTCTCGTTTCTGCCCTTTTGAGATACGATCACACCGCTATCTATAAACAAATTCGTTAGTCCGACCGCTTGGTTTAAAAGTCCGCCAGGGTTGTTTCGAAGGTCTAGTACGATACCTTCTGCTTTCGGGTATTTTTTGATAAATTCCTCGGCCTTTTCGGTTACGTGTTTATCAAAATTCGTCACGCGAAGATAGAGGATGTTGTCTTTTTCGATCATCTTTGCGTAAACGGACTCGACTGAGATGATGTCGCGCACGAGCTTGACGTCAAACGGCTTTTGCTCACCTTTTCGTACGATAGTTATAGTGATAGGCGTCTTTGGTTTGCCGCGCATTTTATTGACCGCTTCGTCTATGGTGGTGCCTAGAGTCGCGTTTCCGTCGATACGAAGGATGATGTCGCCGCTTTTTATGCCGGCTTTATCCGCAGGCGTATTTTCGATAGGCGAGATGACCGTTAGCGCTCCGTCTTTCATGCCGACCGTAATGCCAAGGCCGCCGAATTCCCCGTTTGTCTGCACCTGCATATCTTTAAACGCCTTTTCGTTTAAAAATCCGGAATGCGCGTCGAGGTTGTTTAAAAGCCCCTCTATGGCTTTATCCACGATCTCTTTAAACTGCAAATCATCAACATAATATTTTTCGATAGTAGAAATGGTTTTTGTAAGTTTTGAGAGCGATTGTAGTTTGGAGTTTGAGCCGTCCTCGGTGGCTTTAGCGTTTAAATTTGCGCTAAAAACGGCTCCGAAAATCATCGCGCCCGCAACGCTCGAAAACAAAAACATCTTTTTTTTATTCAAAGTTAATCTCCTGCCTTTTTAAGTGGGGCTATTTTAGTTAAATTTGCCTAAAAATAGGATAAAAGATTTAATAAAATTTAATTTTATTTCGTAAGTATTTATATTGTATCACTTAGATAACTTGACAATAATCGACTAAAGTTATATAATACGGTCAATATAAACTAAAGGAGAAAAAATGGCGAATTTAGGCGAAAATTTAACCGCACAAATGCAAGAGCTGGTAGAAAAGGGCGTCGCGCTAGCGATCCACGCGAAAAATCCGCAAACATTTCCGCTTCATTTGCTTTGGGCGCTGGTCGCAGATAGCGGCTCGCTACTCAACCAAGTCTTTAACAAAATGAACGTCGGCAAGGACGCGGTGGAGCTTGAAGTAAAAAGCAAAACCGCGCAGCTACCGACAAGCTCAAACGTGAGCAAAGAAAACGTGCAAATTTCAAAAGAGCTCATAAACTCTCTTGAAAGCGCAAAAGCTCTGATGGTGAGCCTAGGGGATAGCTATATCGCGGTGGATACGTGGATTATCTCGGCGCTTGAGTTGCCTGAGATCAAACAAATTTTAGGCAAATTTACCGACGTTTTAGAAATTCGTAAAAATTTAGAAAGCATCAGGGCAGGGCGCAAGATAGATAGCCAAACCGGCGACGAGACACTAGATAGCCTCGAAAAATACGGCATCGATCTAACCGCAAAGGCGCTAAATAAGGAGCTTGATCCGGTTATCGGGCGCGACGAGGAGATCACGCGCATGATGCAAATTTTAATAAGAAAGAGCAAGAATAATCCTATTTTACTCGGCGAACCTGGTGTGGGTAAAACCGCTATCGTCGAGGGTCTAGCGCAAAAAATCGTGGCAAAAGACGTACCTACTAGCCTAGCAAACAAACGCGTAGTAGCACTCGATATGAGCGCGCTAATCGCTGGCGCGAAATACCGCGGCGAATTTGAAGACAGGCTAAAAGCCGTCATAAACGAGGTAAAAAGCGCGGGAAATATCATCCTGTTTATCGACGAGATACACACCATCGTGGGCGCGGGAGCTAGCGAAGGCAGCATGGACGCGGCAAATATCCTAAAACCCGCGCTTGCTAGAGGCGAGCTGCACGCCGTGGGCGCTACGACGCTGAAAGAGTATCGCAAGTATTTCGAAAAGGACGCCGCGTTGCAACGCCGCTTTCAGCCTATCGACGTAAAAGAGCCTAGCGTAAACGAAGCGCTTCAAATTTTACGCGGTATAAAAGAGCGCCTCGAGGTGCACCACGGCGTGACGATCACCGATAGCGCGCTGGTCGCGGCGGCAAAGCTAAGCGACCGCTACATCTCAAACCGCTTCTTGCCGGATAAAGCGATCGATCTCATCGACGAGGCCGCAGCCGAGCTAAAAATGCAGATAGAAAGCGAGCCCTACGAACTCGCCCGCATCAAACGCGAGATCGTAACGCTGCAAGTCGAAAAAGAGGCGCTAAAAATGGAAGACGAGGCTAAAAACGCCGCTCGTCTAGCTAAAATAGAAAAAGAAATCGCCGATCTAAACGAGCAAAAGCACGCCCTTGACGGTAAATTTGAAAACGAAAAGGCGGTTTTCGGCGGTATCTCAAAAGCAAAAAAAGAGATAGATAGCCTAAAAAGCGAGGCCGAGATAGCGCGTAGAAACGGCGATTTGCAGCGCGCGGCCGAGATAGAATACGGCAAAATTTTAGAAGCGGCCAACCGCCAAAAAGAGCTCGAAAAAAAATGGGACGAGATGAAAAAATCAGGCGTGCTGCTCAAAAATCAGGTCGATGAGGAGCTGGTGGCTGAAATACTAAGTAAATGGACGGGAATTTCGGTCAGCAAAATGCTAACTAGCGAAAAGCAAAAATATCTGATGATCGAGGAGCATTTGCGCGAAAGCGTCGTCGGTCAGGATGCCGCTCTACACGCGCTGGCAAGAGCTATCAAGCGAAACAAAGCGGGCCTAAACGAGGGCGCGCGTCCGATCGGATCGTTTTTGTTTTTAGGGCCTACCGGCGTGGGTAAAACGCAGTCGGCGAAGGCTTTGGCTAAATTTTTATTTGACGACGAGCGCGCGCTCATACGCTTTGACATGAGCGAATACATGGAAAAGCACAGCGTCTCCCGCCTGCTCGGAGCGCCTCCTGGATACGTGGGTTTTGAGGAGGGTGGACAGCTAACCGAGGCCGTGCGCAGACGTCCGTATAGCGTCATACTCTTTGACGAGATAGAAAAGGCTCACAAAGACGTGTTTAACGTGCTTTTAGGCATCCTAGACGACGGAAGGGCGACTGATAATAAGGGCGTGACGGTTGACTTTAAAAACACGATCATCATCCTCACGTCTAACATCGCATCAAATTTTATCATGGATCTAAAAGGCGAGGAACGCGAGCAAGCGGTCAAAAACGAGCTTAAAAACTACTTTAAACCCGAGTTTTTAAACCGCCTCGACGACACGATAATCTTTAATCCGCTCGATGAAGACGGGCTAATAAAAATCGTAGATATAATGTTTAAAGAGCTTGAAAAAACGCTGCAAAATCGCGGTATAAAAGCAAGCCTAAGCGAAGAGGCGAAGAAATTTATCGCGGGCGCGGGCTTTGACATCGTTTACGGAGCTAGACCTTTGCGACGCGCGCTATACGAGCTAGTCGAGGATCCGCTAGCCGATATGATCCTGCGAGACGAGCTTGAAAGCGGGGATGAGATCGCAATCGGTAGCGACAAAGAAAAGATAACGATCTCTAAAATTTAACCCAAATTTACGGTCGCGCTCACTGGTGCGGCCGTTTTTATTCTCCCGTCAAATTCTTTAAATTTAACCGTGCAATTATATTATTTATATACAACAAAAATTTTTAAAAAGCAAAAAGACTCGCAAACGGCGAACAAATTTATGTAAATAACAAAATTTCCAAGCCGTCGTGCCGTTAGCCGCCCGGGTCAAATTTACCAAAACCGCTCAAATTTAGCGCCTATTCTCCGCTTAGCTCCTCGGCTACCTGCGCGGCGAGCTTTAGCTTTTCGCTATCAAAATGCGTGTAAATTCGCGATGTGTTTAGGCTCGCGTGCCCGAGCGCTTCTTGCACCAAAACCAAGTCTTTTTGCTTTTTGTAAAGCATCGTGGCAAAGGTATGACGCAGCATATGAGCGCCGTTTTTTTCCTTGCGGATGCCTGCTTTAAAGAGTATCTGCTCGACGATGCGGCTCACGTAGGCCTGCGTTAGGCGCGTGCCTTTTTTATTGATAAAAAGATAGCCTTCTTTATTTATATAGTTTATCGCGATCGCGTCTAGATGGGCTTCGATGAGGCGGCGTTTGATCATGACGACGCGGTATTTGTTGCCTTTGCCGCGGATTCTTATGACGTAGAGCTCGCCGTCCTCGGTTATATCTTTGCGCTTTAGGTTTAGCGCCTCGCTCACGCGGATACCGGTGAAAATGATAATTTTTATGATGAGCTTATTGCGGTTGGCGTTGCTTTTAAACTCCGCGTTTTCGATCGCCTCCAAAAATCTCTTGACCTCATCCTCGCTCATAAACTCAGGCAGTTTTTGCCCGCGCGCTCCGCCCACGCCGCCCCAGTTTTTTAGCTCGATGTCAAAGACGTGCGCCTTGCCGTCCTCTTCGTTTTGCTTATCCAAAAATGCGAAAAAATTTATCGCGCTTATGCGGTAGTTTTTCTTACTCGCATCGCTTAGTCCGCCCGTGACGCTAGCTAGCACCTCGCTTAGCAGCTCTTCGTCGATCTGTTTTAGGCTCTCTAGCTCGTAAAATTTGAGCGTCTCGAATATCTTTTTAAGCGGATTAAAGTATGTATTTATGCCCGTTAGCCCCGCGTTTCTAGCCGATTTTACGAGGCCGTCTAGCTGGTCGATGTTTTTTATCTCACGGCTAAGGGCGAAATTTACGCTTGCTAGCGCCTTTGGGTCGCGAAGCTCTTTGTTTGAGAGCGAGCTAAGCTTAAATTTGACGTAACGAGTCAGCCAAAATATGAACGAGTTTTCAAAACTATCCTTGCAATCAAGCGCGTATTTCAAGATATTTTCCTTAAATTTATAAAAATTTGAAAAGCATTATAACCAAACGCTTCTAAAAAATAAATTTTGGGGTAATCTGAAAAACACTTTTAATTATAATATTAATATTATCATTTAAGTTAAGTTATGATAAAGTTACGAAACCATTTTGATTCAAAGGAGAAAAAATGCAATCAACGCTAGGTTCGCGTCGTAGCTTTATCGCTGCGGCGGGTGTTTTTATCGCGGCGACCGCGCTTAGGGCCGCTCCGAATACTTTTGAAAAAACCAAAGGTCCGCGCTACGGCATGGTCATCGATCTCACGCGCTGCGTCGGCTGTCAGTCTTGCACGATGAACTGCGCTATGGAAAACAACGTCCAAGCAGGCGCCTTTAGGACGATCGTTTCGGAGTACGAAGCTAGCGACAAAGACGGCAACCGAGCCGTTATCGCCTCGCTACCGCGCCTTTGTAATCACTGCGAAAACCCGGCCTGTATCGACGTTTGTCCGACGGGCGCGAGCTACCAAAGAAGCAACGGTATCGTCAAAGTAAATAGCGCCGAGTGTATCGGCTGCGCGCTTTGCGCCGAGGCCTGTCCGTATCACGCCAGATACCTAAGCATGCAGACCTATAAAGTCGATAAATGCACCTTTTGCGATCACAGACTGCGCGAGGGATTGCTACCTGCGTGCGTGGAGACCTGCGTCGGCGGTAGCCGAATAATAGGCGATCTAAACGACGAAAACTCAAATATCAGGAAATTTTTAGCCGCTCACGAGACGATGGTGCTAGATAGTCCAAAAAACACGCATCCGCAGGTTTTTTACTACGGCGTGAGCGAAATTTTGGCTAAAAACGATAAGGAACTGGCGGCTAAAAAAGGCTACAAACAAGCGATCAGCTGGAGCGAAGAGATCGCGCTGTAAGGAGAAAATAATGCAAAGACGAGAATTTCTAAAAAACGCGGCGATGATTTCGGCCGTGGGAGCGACCGCTGCGGTAGCGGATGACGCGGGAAAAATAAAAGACGACTATAAACCGCAAGGTAGCTCATTACAGCCCGAATTTAGCGTAAAAGACGGCAAAATTTCGATGAACGACGGACATAGCGTGGTATTTTCTATGTGTCACGGCTGCGTGGCAAAGTGCGGACTACGCCTGCACGTGGACGAAAAAGCAGACCGCGTGCTAAGATGTACGGGCAACCCGTACCATCCGCTATCAAACGTGCGCTGGGCGAGCTACAATACCTCGATAAACGACGCGCTGCTAGCCACCACGGCTAGCGGAGAGGACGATCGGCGCGCCACCGTATGCGCTAGAGGCGCGGCGCTACCCGAGATGATAGCTTCGCCTATTAGGATTTTATCGCCGCTTAAGCGAGTGGGCAAAAGAGGCGAGGGTAAGTGGAAAAAGATCAGCTTCGAGCAGCTCATAGAGGAGGTCGTCGAGGGCGGAGATCTTTTCGGCGAGGGGCACGTGGACGGGCTTAGGGCTATACTCTCAGACGAACTCATCGACGAGGCAAATCCGGAATACGGCACCAAGCGCAACCAGCTTTTGAGCTTTTATCTCTACGACGGACGCTCTGATATCGTCGATCGCTTTATCAAAAAATCTTTCGGCACTATAAATCACTACTCGCACGGCGGTATCTGCGGCGGCGGTTTTAGAGTCGGCGGCAAGATCGCGCACAACGCAAAGGGCTTTGCTCACACCAAACCCGACTACGAAAACTCCAAATTTACTATCTACTGGGGCACCTCGCCCGCAAACGGCGGAAATCCGTTCCAAAAGCAAGCCAAAATGGTCGCCCACGCAAGAAGTACAAACGATGATTTCAGCTATGCGGTGGTAGATCCGACGCTAACAAACGCCGTTAAATTTGCCGCCTCCGATAAAGGCCGCTGGATCGGTATAAAACCCGGCACCGACACTGCGCTTGCTATGGCGATGATACGCTGGATCATAGAAAACGAAAAATACGCGGCAAATTACCTCATGCAGCCAAATTTAGAGCAAGCAAAGCTAGCCGGCGAGATACACTGGTGCAACGCCACCCACCTAGTCATCACGCAAAAAGGCCACCCAGACTACGGCAAATTTGCGCTCGTGGGCGACGAGTGGCAGGTCTGCTCTCAAAGCGGCAACAAAATCCAAAGCTACAAGATAAACGAGCCCGCCAAGCTCTACTATAAGGGCAAAATTTTACTTAACGGCAAAAAAGTCGAGGTAAAAAGCTCGATGCAACTGCTAAAAGAGTCAGCCTATAAACACAGCCTTGAGGAGTACTCTAAAATTTGCGGCGTGAGCGTAGACGATATCCTCTGGCTGTGCGAAAATTTCACCAAAAACGGCAGGCAGGTCAGCACCAACGTCCACGGCGGCATGATGCACACGCAAGCGGCGATGAGCACGTACGCGATATTTTGCCTAAACACGCTAATGGGCACATACGGCTACAAGGGCGGCAGCGTAAACGCAAGCGCTGGCACGCATGAGTTTTTAAAAGGCAGGTACGATCTGGAGAGCTTCGAGGGCGCATACAAGCCAAACGGGCTAAATTTATCCCGCTCGGGCAAGTATTACGAAACGAGCTCTGAGTTTAAGCGTAAAGTCGCGGCAGGCGGCAACGGCTATCCTGCACAGCAGCCGTGGTATCCTATCTCGATGCCGCTAGTAAACGAAACGCTCACTAGCCACGCCGCCGGCTATCCGTACAAGGTAAAAGCGTTTATAAACTACATGACAAACGTCGTCTACGGACAGGCTGGGCTTGAAGTCGCGGTGCTTGACGTGCTAAAAGATAGCAAAAATTTACCGCTTTTTATCGGTATCGACGCCTTTATGAACGAGACCAACGCCTACGCCGACTATATCGTACCAGACGGCGTAAATCTCGAAAACTGGGCGCTTCCAAACTCGCTTTGGGGCACGATAGCTAAAACCTCGGTCGTGCGCTACCCGGCCGTTGCAGCCAAGCAAGACTGCACCGCAGACGGCACGGTGATCGACGTAGAGGCCTTTTATATCGCGGTGGCAAAGAGGCTCGGGCTCAAAGGCTTTGGCAAGGGCGCCTTTAAGGATAAAGACGGAAAACCGATGGATCTGGATACGAAGGAGCAGTATTACGCCGCAGCGCTGGCAAATTTGGCCTTTGACGGAGCGGGCGTGAAGGATATAGATAAAGAGGACTTGAAGCTTAGTAAAATTTCAAAAACCATGAAAAAGCTAGAGCCGTTTTTAAAAGACGAGGAAAAAGCAAAAGTCGCGCATGTGCTGGCAAAGGGCGGTAGATTTGACGATTACGAGAGCGCTTATGCGGGCGATAAAATGACGGTAAAAGTACCCGCCGCCACGCCTGCTGCGATCTACTACGAGCCGCTTGGCGGACACAGGCACTCTATCACGGGCGAGTACATGCCGGGCACTCCGACTCTAGCTCTTGCGGTGGCTAGCGACGGCACTCCGCTAGAAAAGTTTTTCCCAAAATCAGAGTGGAAATACCTCGTAAGCTCGAGAAAATCAAACATCCAGCACTACTATACGATAGTTAGTCCAAAGCTGCGCGCGATACATCCGAAAAATTTCGTCAGAATCGCCGAGGATATCGCGAGCGAGCAGGGTATCAAAACGGGCGATAAGGTCAAGATCACGACGCCGTACGGCTCGCAAACGGGCGAGGCCTTTGTAACAAACGGCGTTGCTAGCGGCGTCATCAGCCTCGAGCACGGATTTGGACATGATGAGTTCGGCGCTAGGATGCATTTTATCGACGGCAAACCGGCCTTTTGGCTAGAAAGCGCGGAAAAGGGCGTAAATCACAACAAACTAGGCCTGCTAGATCCGAAACGAAAGGGTAAATTTAGCCTAAACGACTGGCTAGTGGGTACCTGTGCAAGGCAGGCGCTACCTGCAAATATCCGTAAAATCGGCTAAATTTAACGCGGCGGCCCCGGCCTAGCCTGGTCGCCGTAAATTTGACGTTTCGGCGGTAAATTTAAAGTAGCGTAAATTTGTCGCGGACGGCGTCAAATTTGCAGTATTTTTAAGGCAGTCCGCGCAAATTTGACGGCAAATTTACCGATAAATATCTAAACTCAAATTTAGCTCGTCGATGACGCTAAGCATCTGCCTCACGTATCTTTGCTCGCGGCGAGCCTCGGCGATGTCTAGTTTATTAAAAAGCCGCCCCTCAAAAAAATTTCTCCTGCTAAAGCAAAATAGATAAAATTTGTTATCCATAAAGGCCGCACTCGGCGATTTTAGTGTGTTTTTGTAGGCTTTTAGTATATTTAGCTTGCCCATAAATTTAGGCGTGAGCAGATATCTCGCCTCCACCTTGTCGGTCGTAAAAACTCTAAAATTTTCATTAAATTTGACGTCGTCGAGTAGCTCTTTTTCGCCTAAAAATTTAGTATTAAAAACCTTGCTAACGGCGACCGTTTTGCCGTTAAATTTCTTGTTAAACTCGCACTTTAGCACGCTGCCTTTAAAGTCCGAATACTGATCAAACGCGTATTTTAGCAGGATAAATGCGGCGACGTATTTGTTATTTATCCGAGGGTATTCGCGCTCGTGGCTGATCACCTCGCACAGGCTAAATTTAACGCCCTTGTATACGCCGCGCACGTTATCTTCGCTATAAAACGTGCTCGGTCTATAAATCCCCGCCGCGTTAAATTCGCTCTGCGAGATACCGCCGTAAGCGCTATACATAAAGCTCTCGTCTATCTCGCCGATAAGCGCGCGAACGAAAACTTCTTTATAAAATTCGTTGTATTCCTCTTTTACTTTTTCTACTTTTTCGATGTGATTAAGTATTTTAAAAAGATAACGAGAAATAACAAGCAAAAACACCATCACAAAGCCAAATGACGAGAGCTGATCGCTATCGAATCTATTTCCGAAGATAAGAAACAGCGCTATGACGCCGACGCCCAAAATAACGCTTATAGGAGATACCGCGACTCTAGCTCGGCACTCTTTTTGTTTTTTTACGGTTAATAAAAATGCTTGCGAAAGGGTCATTTGCTCGCTTTTGATTAAAATTTACGTAAATTTTGACCGAGCGCGGCTTAAAATAAAGTAAATTCGGGCGGGTAAATTTGTGCGAGGACTTTTTAAATTCTGCGGGTTTGGAGTCAAATTTGGCTCGGCGTAAATTTGAATTTTGCCGCCGTTTTCGAGCGTAAATTTAAGATCAAATTTGACGAGTCCTAGAAGCGACTCGTCAAATTTGCTTTAAGCGCTAAATCAAAGCGGTTTTTGCGGCAAACGCGCCGACAAAAGCTCAAATTTGAGCGGTCGAATTTTAAAGATTTTCTATCACTCTTTTTGTTTCTAGAGCGATTTCTAGCTCCTCGTTAGTAGGCACGACGAGAGTTTTTACCGCCGCGTCGGGGGCGCTTAGATCGCGTATGCCGCCGCTTGTGGCGAAATTTAGCTCATGATCGATCTTTATACCCATATGCGTGAGGTCGTTGCAGATTTTCTCGCGGCTATACGGGGCGTTTTCGCCGATACCGCCGGTGAAAACGACCGCATCCACTCGGCCCAAAACCGCGTAATACGCGCCAATGTATTTTTTAATACGGTAGCAAAACATCTCAAAGGCGAGATGCGCGCGCTCGTCGCCGCCTTGCATCTTAACGACCACTTCGCGCATGTCGTTTGAGCCGCAGATGCCTAGCAGTCCGCTTTTTTTGTTTAAAAACGCGTCTATGCCCTCAGCCGTGAGCTCGCCTAAATTTAAAAGATATGTAAGCACCGCAGGGTCCATATCGCCGCTTCTAGTGCCCATTATCAGGCCTTCTAGCGGACTTAAGCCCATCGAGGTATCAATGCTTTTGCCTCCTTGCACGGCGCAGGCGGAGGCTCCGTTGCCAAGATGCAGTGAGATAGCGTTAAATTTCTCATACGGCACGCCTAGATGTTCGGCGGCCTTTTTGGTCACGTAGTGGTGCGAAGTGCCGTGAAAGCCGTATCTGCGGATATGTAGCCTCTTACAAAGATCAAAGGGTAGGGCGTAGCGGTAGGCGTACTCGGGGATAGTTTGATGAAATACGGTATCAAAAACGACGACGTGAGGCACCTTTTTGCCGCTTCCGTTTTTGTCTGTTTCTTGCATTGCATTTCTTATGCCCGCTAGGTGGCCCGGATTGTGAAGGGGTGCCAGCACGGAGTTTTGCTCGATTTTGGCGATCACATCAGGGGTGACTAGGGCCGAGTCGCTAAAGCTCTCGCCGCCATGCACGATGCGGTGTCCGATACCGTCTAGCTCGCTAAAATCATGCAGGATATTTGAGCTAACAAACAGTTGCCTCATAGCCTCAAGCCCCTCGTGGTGGTCTTTTAGCGGCGCACGCTCCTCGTAAATTTTATCCGCGCTAACGTCTTTTAGCTTGGCATAGGAGCTTGCTTCGCCGATCTTTTCGACTAGGCCGCTAGCGATGACGCGGTTGTCGCCCATATCGAAAAGCTGAAATTTAACCGACGAGCTACCTGAGTTTAAAACCAAAATTTTCACTACTTTTCTCCTTCGTTTGCGGCTTGTATCGCACTTATTAGGACCGTATTTACGACGTCGCCCACGCCGCATCCGCGACTTAGGTCGTTTACGGGTTTTTTTAGACCTTGCAAGATCGGTCCGACGGCGACGCAGTTTGCGCTTCGTTGCGCGATTTTATAGCCGATATTGCCCGCGTTTAAATTTGGAAATACAAAAACGTTCGCACGGCCGGCTACGTCGCTGTTTGGCAGCTTTTTGCGCGCTACGGCTGGATCTACGGCCGCGTCGTACTGCACGGGAGCTTCGATTTTTAGAGCTGGGTCTAGCCCTCGCGCTATCTCGCCGGCACTCCTAACCAGGTCTATATCCGCTCCGCTGCCGCTATCTCCGCTAGAGTAGCTTAGCATCGCTACTCGCGGCTCCAGTCCGAACGCACGCGCCGTATCCGCCGAGGCTAGGGCGATTTGCGCGAGTTGCCTGGCATCCGGGTTTGGATTTATCGCGCAGTCGGCGTAGATCAGGATCTCCTCCGCAAAGCACATTATAAACGAGCTTGAAACTAGCGGGCTATCAGGGCGGGTTTTGATGATCTGAAGCGCGGGACGGATAGTGTGCGCCGTGGTCGTGTTTGCGCCGCTCACCATGGCGTGGGCCAGCCCTTCTTGCACCAGCATCGTAGCAAAATACGTCCTATCTCGCACGAGTTCGCGGGCTTGCTCTATGCTCATGCCCTTGCTTTTGCGAGCTTCAAAAAGCGCGGCGGTTAGGCGATCTGCGTACTCGTTTTTTTCTAAATTTATAAATCTCGCGCCGTTTAAATTTACGCCTAGTTTTTCCGCGTCAAATCTGACTGCGTTTTCGTCGCCCAAAAGGATCAAATTTACCGCGCCGCTTTTTAGTAAAATTTCGCTCGCTCTTAGTATCCGCTCGTCTTCGCTTTCAGGCAAAACGACGGTTTTTTTATCTTTTGCGGCGAGTTTAAATAGCGAATTTTCAAACCTCAAAGGCGTGATTATATCTTGCTTTGCATTTAAAATTTCATCTAAATTTCCGCTTACGATCAGCCTTGAGTTTCGCATAAAAAAGCTCAAATTTTCGCGGCAAAAAACCGGAACATTTAAATTTCTAGCTATCTGTAAATTTAGCTCTATTTCGCCGATATTTGCGATGCTTTTTGCAGGCTTAACGAGCACAAAATCAGCGCTTTCGGCCAGGCGGTCAAATTCATCTACCGCGCTTTTAAAAAACTCCTGCTCGCTACCGTTTTCAAAGGCCTTCCGGGTATTTTCTAGTCCATAAAAATCGTTGACGGGGTCAAAAACGGCTACATTTTTAAATTTTGTTGATATAATTTCGTAAATTTCTTGAAAATTCGCGCCAAGCGCAAGGATAGAATCGGCCATAATTTTCCTTTTGGAACTTGATTTGCTTATTTTATCGTAAAATTTTCACTTTAAGGTAAAGCGTGAGAAAAAATATTTACTTTTGCGCCCTTGCAGCAGCGTTTTTGAGCGGGTGTTTGCCTAGCGCCGACCCTCGCATAGATATGAAACCGCCCGTTTACGTCGAGCAGCTTCCCGCCAAACAGGTCAATAACCAACCAAATGCGGGTAGCCTTTTTGGTCGCGGCGACAACCCGCTTTTTGCCGACCGCAAGGCGATGAACGTAAACGACATCGTAACCGTCGTCATCAGCGAGCGCGCCAACCAAAGCTCCAGCGGCAAGCACGACACGAGTAAAAATAGCACGATAAGCCTTGGCGGGGGGATATTTACCGCGGGTTCGGCACCGCTATCGACGCTAGCTACTCAGCTAAACAAAGCCGGCGACATCGGCTTTAGCGCGGGCACGAAAAACGAATTTACGGGTGCAGGATCTAGCGTGCGCGCAGAGGCCTTTACGACTACGATCTCAGCGCGCATCATCAAGGTGCTAGAAAACGGCAACTACTTTATCGAGGGATCGCGCGAGCTGCTCATAAACGGCGAAAAGCAGATCATGCAGCTTAGCGGCGTGATCCGCCCGTACGACATATCAAACGCCAACGAGATCGACTCGCGCTACATCGCCGACGCCAAGATCCTATATAAAACCGAAGGCGACGTGGATAGGGCGACGAGGAAGCCGTGGGGGACGAAGCTTATGGAGGCGATCTGGCCTTTTTAAGCTTTTTTATGCTTAGCTAGCTGGCTTGTCTTTTGAGTGTCTTTGAATGAGTTTGAAATTTTCGCCCTGCGACAGACTATATGTCTAGTCTTGGGACGAAAATTTCCGCACAACATTCAAATCCATCTCAAAATACTTTGCCTTGGTTTTCCTATTCAAACTTGAAGTCAATTTTGTAAATTTCTGCTTTAAATTTTACCTACCGAGACCCGTATCTTGAAAATGTCAAATTTAAATTTGCGACGCTTTGCGTCAGCAAAGCCATGTCGCCACATCTCACGTGCAGTGGGGTTAGAGAGGGCTTGGGAGAGGAAGGGGCGACGCTTCGTAAGTAGAATCCCCTTCCTCTCCCGAAAAAAAAAGAAAACGGGAGCTCTTTTGTTTCGGCTTTGCCTCGCCTTGTGCTTGCACTCTCTTTGAGAGCTGCTAGCAGAGCGCAATTCAAGCCCCCACCCCCTTTTACAACAAAGTAAAAAACAACCTCAAACGGTTGTTTTTTGCGCAAAGAAGCTTAGCTTGCAAAGCCAAATTTAGCCAAATCAAATTTAGCACCGTCAAGATACGGGTCTCGTCGAGTAAAATTTACAAATTTGCGTCAAGCGAGCGATCTCGGAACCGATTAAGCCGTAAAAGCGCAAATCCGCTAAAATTTGATAGAATTAGCAAAAAAGGCAAAAATGAAAACAAAACCGTTTTTATCGCAGCTGGTTGCGCTAGTCGTCGTTGCGGCGATATTTTACGCTAGCTACGGCGCCGCGAACGCTCTCGCGAGCGCTCGCGCAAACGTGCCCGAGATTTATTTCGCGTGGGAGCGCGCGCTACCGTTTTGGGCGTGGAGTATCGTGCCGTACTGGTCGCTAAATTTGCTCTACGCGCTTGGATTTTTCCTCTGCCGTGACGCCGGAGAGCTCGTGCGCTACGTTACGCAGCTGCTAGTCGCGCAGATGATCGCGACGCTGTTTTTTATCGCTTTTCCTCTGCAGATATCGTGGGAAAAGCCCGCGGTTTCGGGCCTTAGCGGCTTTTTGTTCTCAAGCCTGGCCGCCTTTGACCTCCCGTTTAATCAAGCTCCCTCGTTACACATCATACTTTGCGTCGTGGTGGGCGCATTTTACCTTCGTAAGACGCGCGCGGTTTGGCTTAAGGCGGCGCTTGCGGCGTGGTTTGCGCTCATCGGCCTTAGCGTGCTGACCACGTATCAGCACCATTTTATCGACATCCCGACGGGGCTGGCCGCGGGCTGCCTCGCGCTACTGATTCGCCCGCTAGACGGCGCGCCGCTTAGATTTGCCATGGCTAGGGAGGCCGCGCGCTACAAATGGGCGGCGCTATATCTAGGGCTTGCGTTTTTGACGCTTTTTGCGGCGATTTTGGGAGCTAAAATTTGGGGCGCGTGGATGCTCTGGTTATCTTGGTCGAGCCTTAGTTTTGCGCTGGTTGCTTGCGGTTACGCTTTTTTGGGCGCGGGAGTTTTTGCTAAAAACGGGCAAGGCCATCACGCCTCCGCGGCTAAAGCTTTACTCTTTCCCTATCTTTGCGTAGCGCGGTTAAATGCGATTTTTTGGTTGCGCGGACGCCGGCTTTCAGACGAGATTTTGCCAGGGCTCTATCTTGGCTCGGTTAAGGAGGCGGGTAAATTTGACGCGGTGCTAGATCTCGCGGCCGAGTTTGAGCGGCCGGGCGACGCGCAAATTTACGCGAGCGCGCCTATGCTAGATATGATAACGCCCTGCGCGGACGAGCTAAAACGCGGCGCGGACGAACTCGAGCGGCTCGTAAAAAGGGCTCTTTGCGGCGGCGAAAATTTACCGCAAAGGGCGGCGGAGCTAGGATCAAATTTTAGCGGCGAAGCGAGCTGCATGCACGGGCGAGATTTTAAATTTCACAGGCAAGCGAGCTCGCGGCTAAATTTACAAACGCGCGGCTCGGCAAACGAAAACAAAAACGCCGAGGCGGGGCAAAATCTTACAGGCGCGAACGAACGAGCCGCCGAAGCAAACGGCAAAAAGGTGCTGGTGTGCTGCGCGCTTGGCTACGGCAGGAGCGCGTCGGTGCTGCTTGCTTGGCTGGTGATTTACGCGGGACTGGGTTTTGACGAGGCGCTAAATTTGCTAAAATCTCGCCGCGAAAAGATCGCCGTCGCTAGCTCGCTGCGCGAGCGGATAGTGCGGCTGGCTGCAGAAGCCCGCGTAAATTCGAAAGCGGAGTAAAGACCGGCTAAATTCACAAAAGCAAGTGCGGCAAATTTAAGCGCGGAATAGGCGCAGGCTAAATTTGATCAAGTCCGGTTTGAGGGATCAAATTTAAAAATCTGCGGACAAAAAACAAACGACGTCGTAAATTTCCAGCGAAAACGAACGGAAATTTAACCAAACGCCCAAAATAAGGAGGGAAAATGACGAATGCGGAGCGAGAAAAAGCGGCGCAAGGCGGGGAGCGAAAATGCCATCAAAGGACGGACGACAGAGTCTTGGCGCTGGTTACGGCTAGGTTTTTGGCGACGCATAGGCTGTTTTTCTTGTTAAATTTACTTCAGCTAGCCGTCTGCTTTCGCATTTTTGCAAATTTTGCCGTTATCGCGGGCTTTTTGGCGGCTTTTGCGGGGCTGCTTTATCTGCACGTTAGGCTGCATTTTGATACGCTGATTTTTAGAGATTTTGCGGATGGGAGGCTGGATTTCGGTAAATTTGACGCGGCGCTTGCGGAGCTAAATTTGGCTAGCAAGCCGCCTAAAATCCGCGATATGAAAAGTCGTTGCGCGGGAGCTTTGCGGCTATATAAATTAACAGCCGCGCTTACTCTCATTGCCATCGTCGCGGCTTTGGCGGGTTACTATCTGGACTGGGTTTAGGCGACCGATCTAAAATAAATTTAGCAGTCAAATTTATGCCGCAAGCGCACCGTAAAAATAAGATTTGACAAATTTGACAAGCCTACAAAACAAGGTAAAAAACCAAATTTTCTCCGCAAGGCTCGCAGGCCTGCCAAATTTGCCGAATTTTATTCGAGTTTGGAGTAAAATTTTACTTCTTGCCCTTCAAGTTTTTATCTAAAAATTGGATTAAAATATCCGAAATTTGCTTTTGCGCCCACTGCGGTCCGCCGTGATCGGCACCCTTTACGACTATGAGTTTTGAGTCTGCGCCCTTTTGCAACAAAGCTTCATGCATGAGCTCTGACTGGTTAGGCGAGACGCGTTTGTCTTGGTCGCCGACCATGATCAAAAACGGCGGGGTGGCAGCTGAGACATAGTTGATCGGGTTGGCTTTGACGGCTCGTTCCGGATATTTTAGTACGTCGCCGCTCGTGCGCGAGTTTGTCGCCATGCCGTTTAGCCATAGCCCCTCGGGAGCGGATGCAGAGTAGTGTTCTTCCTCGAGTTCTTTGGCGTAGCCGTGACCGATTTTGGCGAGGTCGGAGAGGCCGTAGATATCGATAACCGCGAGTACGTCGCTACTCTCGCTTAGATTTTCGCCCTGATCAAATTCCTTGACGCCGTTTGTCGTGCCAGTCATTGCAGCCAGATATCCGCCTGCCGAGTTGCCCATGACTGCGATCTTGGCGGGGTCGATACCTAGTCTATCCGCATTTGCTCGTAAAAATCTTACCGCAGATTTTACGTCGATGAGTGGATCCGGGAATTTGACCTCCGGAGCCACGCGGTACTCGATGGCTGCGACCACGTAGCCTGCTTGCGCTATATCCATACGAGGTTGGAGAAATTTGGTTTTATTTGACGATATGAAACCTCCGCCCGGTACAAAAAGCACTGCCGGCAACGGCTCTTTGGTTACTGGTTTTATCACGTCCATTTCTAGAGCTTTGTTTTTGTAGCCGTAGATAGGCGGCTGGGCGTAGATGAGATTTGAGATAAGTTCGAGCTCGGCTCGCTTGACGGCAACGTCTATGATCTGCATATTTTTGTGATCTTTTAGGCCTTGCGCGCCCAGAGAGGAAAGCATTCCCGCAGCTAGCGCTAGGGCCGCTGCTTTTTTGCTTATTTTCATAGTTTCTCCTTTTTAGAGTATTACCACTTCGGTTTTTAGCTCGACGCCAAACTGCTCCAAAACGCGCTCGCGGGCTAAATTTATGA
>CAUQOI010000027.1:0-20502 GCA_963519525.1 uncultured Campylobacter sp. | reverse complement strand
TCGGCGCGCAAAATTTCTACCCGTGCGAAAGCGGCGCTCACACCGGCGAGATCGGTAAGGCGATGCTGGACGAGTTTGGCGTAAAAAGCGTACTGATCGGACACTCCGAACGGCGCGAGCTGGACGAGAGCGAGGAGCTTTTGCGAGCTAAATTCGACTTTGCCGTAAAGGCGGGCTGGCAGATCGTCTACTGCATCGGCGAAAATTTGAGCGTGAACGAAGCTGGCGGCGCGAAGGAGTTTTTGGCGGAACAGCTAAAAAATATCGACCTTAGCTACGAGCGGCTACTGATCGCCTACGAGCCGATCTGGGCGATAGGCACGGGCAAGAGCGCGAGCGCGGAGCAGATAGGGAATGTTTTAAATTTCATCCGCGAGCAGACGAGCGCGCCGCTGCTTTACGGCGGCAGCGTAAATGCCGCAAATATCGGCGGGATAGCGGGTATTAGAAACTGCGACGGAGTACTAGTAGGTACGGCGAGCTGGGACGCTTCGAAGTTTTTGGAGCTTATACGCGTTGTCTCGCATCGCTATACTTCGTTGTCTTAAAATTTTGCTCGGTCATTACCTATATGGTAACTCCCGTCGCAAAATTTTAAGTCGCCTAGTCTAGCTTCGCGATACTGCCGCTATCAAATTTGGTTTTAAATTTGAATTGCAAATTTTTAAGTCAAATTGCGAAGGATTTTGAGATGGATTTGAATGTTGTTGCAGATTTTTGCGACCAAGACTAGGCATGTAGCCTGTCGCAGGGAGCAAAATCAAAACTCATTCAAAGACGCTTAAAAGCCAAGCAAAATAGAAAGGAGAAATAATGATTTTAAAAGGCAAAAAAGGCCTCATCGTCGGCGTCGCTAACGCCAAATCCATCGCTTACGGCATCGCCGAAGCTTGTCACGAGCAGGGTGCGCAGATGGCGTTTACCTACCTAAACGACGCGCTAAAAAAACGCGTAGAGCCGATCGCGGAGGAGTTTGGGAGCAAATTCGTCTATGAGCTTGACGTAAACAACCCTGCTCACCTTGACGGTCTTGCGGATCGTATCAAAGCAGACCTCGGCGAGATAGATTTCGTCGTGCATGCCGTGGCCTATGCGCCGAAAGAAGCGCTTGAGGGCGAGTTCGTAAACACTACAAAAGAAGCCTTTGACATCGCGATGGGCACGAGCGTGTATTCGCTACTAAGCCTTACTCGCGCAGTGTTGCCGGTGCTAAAAGAGGGCGGCTCGGTGCTAACTCTTACATATCTTGGCGGACCAAAATTCGTACCGCACTACAACGTCATGGGCGTTGCAAAAGCAGCGCTTGAAAGCTCCGTGCGCTACCTCGCTCACGATCTTGGCGCGCGCGGCATCCGCGTAAACGCTATCAGCGCGGGTCCGATCAAAACGCTTGCCGCAAGCGGAATCGGCGACTTTAGGATGATTTTACGCTACAACGAGATCAACGCGCCGCTCAAGCGCAACGTCACGACGCAAGACGTCGGCAAAAGCGCGATGTATCTACTCAGCGACCTTGCTAGCGGCGTGACCGGCGAGGTGCACTACGTCGACTGCGGCTACAACATCATGGGCATGGGCGACGTGGCTACCGACGCCGAGGGTAACACGATCCTAGCCTGGGACGCAAAATAATTCTCTAATACAAATTTGGCGGGGCGACTCGCCAAAATCTTCTTTTAAATTTAGTCAAATTTATCGCAAGGACTCGCAATAAGAGCTTTAGAGCTGCTCATAGATACAAGTGGGCCGGGCTGGGAATTGGTCGAAGAGCGGCTAAATAAGCTAAAAACGAGTGAAATTTTGCCTCGCGATGAGAGTAGGGCGCAAAGCGAGCTTTTGGGGCTTCAGGTAACTACTCGCTCGCCGATGGAAGCGCTTGCTTATGGGTGCGGCGGCATCGTGATAGATGGCGGTTGGCTGCGCGTGTTTGGCTCAGGATGCGAGCAGATGAAGCGTGGAATTTACGATTTTAACCTTGGCAAAAACTTTAGCGAAGCAGGGCAGATGCCTAGCTATCTGCTCGCGGCGGACGATGTTTTGGGCGGATTTTTCGCGATAAACGGCGGCGCTTTCGGTGGCAAAGCGGGCAACGTCTTTTACTGCGCGCTAGATAGCGGCAAATGAGAAGACGCACATCTTGGCTACTCGCGTTTTTACCGAGCGCTTTGCGGCGATATATCTAAATTTTACGAACTTTACCGCCGAGATGGATAGCACGAGGATGTGAGAAATTTTAGCTTTTGCAAGGTGATGTTTACGATGTCGCCGCTACTATGAGCAGGACGCTAGCGTGACGCTAAGACTAAAACAGATAAAAAAGGCGGCATGGATACAGATGAGTGCTTTGCTTCTATTTCAGCGGCGGCGAGTAAATTTCAAATTTGGCGGGAACTAACTTAGGCTGTTGCCGCACACGTCTTTATAGTTGATTTACGCTCTTACTCTTACAATCTCGTCCGCTCGCAGGCGGTCGCTAAAATTTGCCGCGCGAGTTCATAAATTTAAACAAATATCCTAAAATAACCGTAAATAATCTTTGAAGGATTTCTCATGCAAAGCTTGCTTTTCTCGCCGCTAAAAATCAGCGATCTAGAGATCAAAAACCGCATCGTCATGCCGCCGATGTGCATGTACAAGGCCAAGAACGAAAACGGCCTACCTAGGTGCTTTCACCGTTTGCACTACGCCGCACGGGCGCTAGGAGGCGTCGGGCTCATCATCGTCGAGGCTACGGCGGTCGAGCCTAGAGGCAGGATCACGAGCCGTGATCTGGGGCTGTGGAACGACGAGCAGCTAGAGGCGCACGCCAGACTCGTCAAAGAGTGCGTCAAATACGGCGCCGCTATGGCCGTCCAGCTCGCGCATGCCGGTAGAAAAAGCGAGTGCGAGGGGTTGATCGCGCCTAGCGCTCTGAAATTTAGCGAGAGTTACAAAACGCCGAAACAAATGAGCGTAGAGGACATCGTCTCGGTTAAGCAAGCTTTCGCCCGGGCCGCGGTTAGAGCCCAACGCGCCGGATACGCTGCGATCGAGATCCACGCCGCGCACGGCTATCTCATCGGCGAATTTCTATCGCCGGGGATTAACCTGCGAGACGACGAATACGGCGGGAGCTTCGAAAACCGCACGAGATTTTTAAAAGAAATTTTAACCGAAATAAAAGCCGCGGTACAAATCCCCGTCGGCGTGCGCATAAGTGCGCAAAGCTGGGTGAAGGGCGACTGGAGCCTAGAGGATAGCGTGCGGCTAGCAAGGGAGCTCGAGCTCTTGGGCGCGGCGTTTATCCACGTCTCGGCGGGCGGACTTTTTGAGCGCACGAATAGCGCGCCGACGTTTACGCCGCTTTATCAAGCTGGCTATGCTAAGGCCGTAAAGCAAGCAGTCGGCATCCCGGTGATCACGGTTGGGCTCATAACAAAGGCGTCCGAGGGCGAGGCGCTGCTGCTAGGCGGAGTTTGCGACGTGGTGGCCTACGGTAGAGAGCTGCTGCGAAATCCAAATTTCGCGCAAGCTGCGATGAGCGAACTAGGATGCTCTGAGCTAATAGAAAACTCGTATAAAAGGGCGTTTAAGTAAAATTTAGCGAGATCGCTCGGTAGAATTTGACCTATCGACGTTAGCTAAATTGGGCGTAAATTTAGCAAATTTGGATTCCTGCTATGACGTCAAATTTGATTTGATTGCGACTGATTTATCAGCGCTAAATTTATAACTAGAACGCCTTATTTTTGCATCAAATTTGTAGAATAAAGGTAGAAATTTAAGCCGCAAAAACGGCTTAAATTTACGTGAGTTTGTAGCTAACCGGGATTTTGATGACGTAGTCGCGATCAAGCGTCGGAAAATCAGGCGCTGCGCGGTTTATGAGCTCGACTGCGGCCTCGTCTAGCGTCTCATAGCCCGAGCTTTTTATCACTTTTATGTCTCGGACGGTGCCGTCTTTTTTGTATAAAAAGCTAACCTCTACGACGCCCTGATGGCGCATTTTTTGCGCGCGTTTAGGGTATTTGTGGTGCTTTTGTATCGCCTTTTGGATTTTAGAAAATCTCTCGTCGCCGGCTGATGTCGCGAAGTTAAATTCTCCGACGGTTTCCGCTCCGCTAGGCGGTAAATTTGATTTTACATTCGAGCTTGGAGCCCCGCTTGGCTGTGCCGTAGATGGCGCAGGGGTAGGCGGCGACGGCTGTGCGGGCGGCGTTGCCTGCGCAACTTGCTGTTCCGGTTCTGGTTCAGGCTCAGGCGTTTTAACCGGTTTTGGCGTAGGTTTAGGTTTTGGCTTCGGTTTTTCCACCGGCTTTTCTATCGGTTTTGGTTTCTCCACCGGTTTTGGCTTTTCTATCGGCTTAGGCGGCTCGACCGGTTTTGGCGGTTCCGGCGGCGTGACGACAGGTTCCGGCGGAGGAGGTGCAGGCGGTGCCGGAGGCGGCGGGGCCGGTGGGGTAGGTGCCGGCGGGAGCGGAGCTGCTGGCGGCGTAAAGGTATTTAGCGCTATCTTGACGCTTTTTTCTTCCGGCATCGGCTTTATCTCTTCGTAAAATTTGATAAAAGATCCGATGAGGATAGAGTGCAACAGGATAGAAACGCCAAGCCCCGTAAAGCTGGCGCGTCTATTCAGTTGTTGTCGTGATAGCGAAGTTTTCATGATTTTTTTCTTTTAGTATGTCGATAACCTTGATAAACGAGTCAAATTTGCTCTCTTTATCGCTTTTGAGTTCTATTAACGTTTCGTTTTTTATCTCGTTTAGCTTTTCTTTTAAATTTTCCTCAGCGATTTTATCTTCGCCTATAAAAAATTCATTATCTTTATTAATCAAAACCGCGATTTTATCGTTTTCGTCTTGCTTTTTTTCCGCGCTTTCGCTGTTTGGCAGATCGATTTTGATATTGCCCTGAGCGATAAAAGTCGAAATGCTAAGTACGATGGCTAGCAAAACGAGCATAATATCTATGAGCGGGATTACGTTTAATCCCTCTTTTTTAGGCATTCTCACGTGAAGCCTTGTAGCGGTTTACTAAAACGTCCACTTTTCTCATAAACGCGTTGTAGATCATTAGCGTCGGTATCGCGACGATTAGGCCTAGCGCGGTTGCTTTTAGTGCGAGAGACAGGCCGACCATGATACTTTTAGTGTCGATGCCGCCGCTCATACCCATGTCGTAAAAGGTCACCATGATGCCCGCGACCGTACCTAAAAGGCCGATATACGGCGCATTTGAATAAACTATATAAAGCGTTGTTAAATTTCTAGTTACGCTCTCTTCAAAGTCGTCTTGATTTTTGTAGTTTTCAAATTTAACGTTTGCGTAAAAGATCAAGCGCTCTATCGTGAGCCATACTACGACAAAGCTCATAAGCCCTAAAATACCGATGATAACGTAATCGACGTTGTGTTTGAGAAATTCCATTTAATGCCTTCTTATAAAATTTGCGCGGCAATTATATCAGATTATGGTATTTATTGTCAATAACGAATAAGCAAGTAATATTTTATATAAATTTATCTAAAATTTAGTTTTAGGATTGTAATATTCGTTTTCAAAAATTTTGGCAGGTTAAAGAAAACAAAATTTAAATGTTTTTCTAAATCGGCGCAAATTTTCGTAAATTTAAAGAGGAAAAAAAATGAGTTTTAACAATGTTGCGAAGATTTCTTTCGTAGCGGCTCTGGCTATCGGCGCAAATGCCGCCGAGAACGTAACGCTAAGCGGCGTAGAAGTAACCAGCACCGGCGGCGGCTACGGCGTGGACGACGTAAAAATAAGCACGAGAAACGCAGGTATACTAAAAGACGTCATGCGCGATATTCCCGGTGTTTACGTAGGCGGCACGAACGGCATGAACCAAAAAATCTACATGAGGGGCGTGAGCGACCGCGGCCTAAATATCACGATCGACGGCGCGAAGCAAAACGGAAACACCTTTCACCACAACGCAGACCTCCTGATCGACCCCGATCTAATCAAGGCCATCGACGTTGAGGTCGGCTCGCGCTCTGTGGTAAACGGCGCTGGGGCTCTGGGCGGTTCGGTAGCCTTTAGGACGGTGGACGCTAGAGACCTGCTGGAAGAGGGCGAAATCATCGGCGCCAAAATCAAAACGGGCTACGCCTCAAATAACGACGAATTTTCGCAAGGACTCACGGTATTTACCGCGCCAGTCGAGGGGCTTGACTTTTTAGCCGCGATAAATCACAAAGGCTACGACTACGGCAAGAGCGGCAACGGTAAGAAAATCGGCGGCGACGGCAACGACCTTAGCTATCTTTTTAAGCTCGGATATAGCTTTTTAGACGCGCACAGGATATCGCTCTCTCACGAACACAACCACTATAAGGGACTTTATCCGTTGAGGGCGGAGTTTGGCAGCTGGCATAGCGGAGGCAACGCCGACGCCGATCGTAAATACGAGCGCGATACGACGACGCTAAAGTACGAATTTACGCCGAGTGAACTGCTAAATCTCGACGTAACGGCGTATCATACGAAGCATCAGAGAGTCGACGGCAGCAAATGGGGCGTAAAAACTAGAGGCCTAAGCGCGAAAGCAAAAACCTCGATAGAGACGGGCGACGTGACGCAGACGCTAAGATACGGCGCGGAGTACTACCGCAGTGAGAACTTTAACAAGCCGCAAAATAACCGCCCCGAAAAAGTAAACAACTACTCGTTTTACTTAGAGGATGCGATCAAATTTGCGGGACTTACCGTGACTCCTGGCATCAGATACGAGCGTCACGAGCTAAAGACCTATAACGGCACGGGCGCAAATATCGGCGGGTACAAATACAAATTTGACGAATTTACGCCGGCTTTGGCGCTTGATTACGAGTTTATGAAGGGGCTTGGAGTATTTGCCAGCTACGCTAAAGTGTTTAGAGGACCGGACGTTATGGAGTCTATGCTAGCTAGCGGCGCTAGTAGAGGTACGGCGCTAGGATACAGAACAAACCCTGATCTAAAGGCCACTACGGGCGATAGCTACGAGATCGGCGGACGCTATAAGGGCGAGTTTAGCGAAACGGGACACGTTAGCTTCGTAGCTAAATACTTTAAAACCAAATACAAAAATCTAATCGTAGATAATAACGCAGCAGGCGGGCGTGTAAATCCGGTGCTCTATAGGATCAACGCAGGCGGCGCGGATATCGACGGCGTCGAGCTTTTGGCGAGACTAAACCTCGACGCGCTAAGCCTAGGTGCTAGCTATACTCATCAAAAAGTAAGATATAAAGACCGCGTAAGAAACGGCAGCGGCGGCTACTACACGTCAAATATCATCGGCTACCGCGACCAGGGCGACAAGTACACCTTTAACGCTGAGTATTCGATAAACGCTATCGACACGCTTGTGGGTTATAACCTTATTTATTTTGCTTCTAAAGACACGACGAGTGCTGGTAACGACGCGGCCGTGCATATCCCGAGCTACGCCGTGAGCGACATCTATCTCACTTATGCGCCAAGCGGCGGTAAATTTAAAGGACTTGAGATAAACGCGGGCGTTTATAACGTGTTTAATAAAGCCTACGTCTCGCACTCTCAAAGAATGGCTGAATACACGGGCGATGCAAACGCTATCGACTGGGAGCCGGGCAGAAACTTTAAGGTTAACGTCTCTTATAAATTTTAATTTTTACTCTAATCCTACGTTTCCTGGGGCTTAAATTTAAGCCCCTATTTTCTACTTTTTTATAAATTTACTCAAATCTAGCGTTGTTTCTTTTGTTATTTGCAGTAAAGGATTGTTGTTTTAAATGCGCTGAAATTTTACGCAGCTTTAGCTAAGCGAGTAAAATTTACTGCATATAGCAAAGGTAAATTTGCGGAGTTAAATTTATGAGCGCGCGACGTCAAATTTAACGGATAGTTTTAAATTTGCATTTTCAAGATGCGGGTTTTTCGGGGAGTAAATTTATAAGCAAAAAAGCGAGCCGAATTTGACTCGCCGTAGTAAAATTTAACGCCGAATTTAAAGGCGTTAAATTTGATGTTTTTATTAGCGTTTTCTGCCCATTCTTTTTAGATTGTCGCATGCGGAGGTGTCGCCGCTAAAGCACGCCGAGCGGTAGATGCTTCTAGCTTTTGACTCGTCCTGCGCTACGCCTAGGCCGTGCTCGTAAAGCACCGCCGTGTTCGTGCAGCAAGGCACGTCGCCTAGTTTGCAGCCTCTGTCGTAGGCTGACATAGCGTTTGCATAGTCAGGTTCCTTGCCGTCGGCGTTTGAGCGGTAAAACTCGCCTAGATAGTAGCAAGAGTACGCGCCGCCGTTTGCGCAAGAGGCGTTGTAGATTTCAAGGGCTTTATTTGCGTCTTTACTAACGCCAAGCCCGGTTTGATACATGTTGGCAAGGTTTGTGCAAGCGGGTTGGTAGTTGTTGCCGCACGCTCTTTCATAGTATTTTATAGCTGTTTTGTGATCTTGCAAATTTTGGTAGCTGATAGCAAGATCGTTGCACGCGGAGTAGTTGCCGCTTTCGCATTTCGGTTTTAACACGCCTATGGCACGCTTGTTAAAGTCATAGTCCGGGTTGTCGCTAGAGAAGCTGCTGCCGCCGCTTGAAGCCGCGCACCCTACAAACAAAAGCCCGATCAAGGCAAGAAGTAAATTTCTCATTTTCATCCTTTCCGTAGTTTTAAAATTGTCCAAATAGGTCGTTTAACGCTTCGCTGATGCTAGGATGGGTGAAAATCTGATTTTTAAAGAAATCAGCGCCCGCTCCTAGGGTCATCGCGATGGCAATCTCGTTGATAAGCTCGTTTGCGTAAACGCAGTGAAACGCCGCGCCCAAAATTTTGCCGCTTTTTGCCTCCACGATCGCTTTTAAAAATCCCGTTTCGTTGCCGACTACCTTTGCGCCGGGAACTGCGGCTAGCGCGAGTTTTAGGACTTTAAAGTCTAAATTTTGCGCCGCGGCTCGTTTTTCGGTTAGTCCGATGCTAGCTAGCGGAGTCTCGGTAAAAAGGGCGCTAGCGTGAGGAGAGCGGTTTAGAGTGCTACGTTTACCCGCGCCAAAAAGCTTGTCGAATACGATGCGAAAATCATCTAAGCTCGTGTATGTAAAAAGCTCGCCGCCGCGAACGTCGCCTACCGCGTAGATATGCGGCTGTGCTGTTTGTAAAAACTCGTTTACTAGCACGTTTCCTTTGGCGTCCGTTTGTACGCCCGCCGCGCTCAAATTTAGCTCCGCAGTCGCCGCTACTCGCCCGGTCGCTAGTAAAAACGCGTCCGCGTCAAGGCTTTTAGCCTCGCCGTTTTGGGCGAAATTTAGCGTACCGTCTTTTAAATTTTTAACTTCGCAGCCCTCTAAAATCTCGATCCCTTGCGTTTGTAGTAGCGTTTTTACGCTCTCTTTTACGTCCTCGTCCTCGTTTTTTAGCACGCCAGAGCGAGCTACGATAGTGACTTTTGAGCCAAACTCGGCAAACATCGAGGCAAACTCAAGCCCGATGTATCCGCCGCCAACGACTACTAGGTGCTTTGGAAGCGTTTTTAGGTTTAAAATCCCCGTGCTGTCGTAAGCCAAATTTGAACTAACCTCAAAGCTTGGTTTTTCATTAACCGAGCCCGTATTTATGACGATCGTCGGCGCGGTAAGCAGGCTTTTTGAGCCGTCTGCCGCCGCGACTTCTACGCTATTTTTATCTATAAATTTAGCCGCGCCGTTTATCACCTCGACGTTTGCGTTGCCGTCAAGCATTGCGAAATTTTTGGCTCTAAGCGCGGAGATTAGCTTGTCTTTCTTTTCGACGCTAAGCGTGAAATACTCGCCTGCGACGTTATTGTTGACGTATTTTGCCTCTTTGCTTAAATTTACTAGCTTCTTTGTCGGGATGCAGCCGACGTTTATGCATGTTCCGCCGTACATCTGCGCCGATTTTTCGATCACGGCGACCTTTTTGCCCAAATTTGCGGCTTTTACGGCGAGAGTTTTACCTGCCTTGCCAAAGCCGATGACGATGATATCGTAGTTTTTCATATGTTTTTTCCTAGTATGTAGTGCGTAGTTTCATTTACTTTTTTTATGTTTATCTTATTTTTTTCAGCCCAGTTTTCGATCACGTTTAGCGCATCGGGCGTTTTGCCCGCGTTTTTTATCTTAAACACGTCCTCGCTGCCGCTCATCGCTACAAATCCGCCAAGCGGTTTTAGGTGGTCGTTTAGCGTGATAATGCTACTTAAATTTAACCCGTCGCAGTTGTTTAGTATACGCCTAACCTGCGCGGTGGTTGCATCGTTTTCGTTATAGCCTAGCTGGTTTAAAAGAGCTGAAATTTCCATATTTTTCCTTTCTAGTTTATGCTTTTTTGACTTACCAAAACGCCCTCGATGAGCTTTTTTATATCGCCGTCTAGTATCGCGTCGGTTTGGCTGTACGCTTCGCCGCTGCGGTTGTCTTTAACCTGCTGATACGGGAAAAGCACGTATGAGCGGATCTGATGGCCCCAGCCGATCTCGCTTTTTTCGACACTGCCGGCGGCTTCTTGCTGTTTCATTAGCTCTAGCTCATATAGGCGCGATTTTAGCATTTTCATCGCGGTAGCCTTGTTTTTGTGCTGGCTGCGGTCGTTTTGACACTGCACGACTATGCCCGTAGGCGCGTGAGTGATGCGCACGGCGGACTCGGTTTTGTTTACGTGCTGACCGCCAGCTCCGCCTGCGCGGTAGGTGTCGATTTTTAGGTCTTTTTCGTCGATTTCTATCTCGATATCGTCGTCGATCTCGGGGCTTACCATTACGCTGGTAAAGCTCGTATGCCTGCGACCCGCACTATCAAACGGGCTGGTTCGCACGAGTCGGTGGATGCCGTTTTCGGCCTTTAGATAGCCGTAAGCGTTTACGCCTTTAACGATAAAACTCACGTCTTTTAGTCCCGCTTCTTCGCCCTCTTGGAAGTCCAGGGTTTCGACCTTAAAGCCCTCGCGCTCGCAAAAGCGCAGGTACATGCGGTATAGCATGCTCGCCCAGTCGTTACTCTCCGTACCGCCCGCACCAGGATGGATGGTAACGATGGCGTTTTTGCCGTCGTCCTCGCCGCTAAGTAGCATAGAAATCTCTAAATTTACTATCTTATCCTCTAGCTCGCCAGCCTCGGCAAAGAGCGAGTTTATCGTCTCTTCGTCGTTTTCAGAGTTTGCCAGCTCGTATAGATCCTTTGCGTCGTCTACGGCGCTTTTGGCGTTTAGGAAGTTATTTAAGATGTTTGAAATTTTAGTTTTTTCCTTGCCGATGGCGCCTGCTTTTGCGATATCTTGCCAGAAATTTTGATCGTTTTCCATCTCTTCGATCTCTTTTAGGCGAGCTTTTATGCTCTCGGGCTTTACGACGCCAGCGATATTTTCTACTTTCGTGTTTAGGGTTTTTAGGAGTTCCGTGTATTCGTAATTATCCAAATTTTAAGACCTTTTTTGTGCTTTTTGGCGTGATTATAACATATTTGTAAGAGTAAAGATAAAATTTGCTATAATCGCGCGTTAAAATTAAACATAAAGAAGAGAAAATGCAAATTTTAAGAACAGCAGAGCAGCTGCGAGATTTCGTCGCGGCAAATCCCGAAAATATCGGCTTCGTGCCTACTATGGGCGCGCTTCACGACGGACACGCTAGCCTCATAAAAAGATGCGTAGCAGAAAACAAAACCGCGATCGTTTCGACATTTGTAAACCCGACTCAGTTTTTAGCGGGCGAGGACTTTGATAGCTATCCAAAAAACGAGCAAAACGACGCTAAAATTTGCGAGGAGCTAGGCGTGCATGCGATGTTTGCGCCTGAGGCTAGGGAGCTGTATTTTGATACCGAGCCGCTAATCAGCGCGCCTGAAAATTTAGCAAGCGTGCTTGAAGGCAAGACTCGTCCCGGGCACTTTGACGGCGTGCTTCGCGTGCTAAACAAGCTCTTTAATCTAACAAACGCAAAGCGCGTCTATATGGGTAAAAAAGACGCGCAGCAGCTGCTCATCGTGCGTAATTTCGTCAAGACCTGTTTTTTAAATTTAGAGATCGTGCCTTGCGAGATCGTTCGCGCGCGAGACGGACTGGCGCTTAGCTCGCGAAACACCTACCTAGACGAGGGGCAAAAGCTAGAGGCGCTTAAGCTTTCGCATTCGCTTAAAAAAGCCTCAAATTTGATCGCGGCAGGCGAACTAAACGCACAAATGATAAAAGGCGAGATGCTACAAACCCTAGAACCGCTAAACGTCGACTACGTCGCGATCGTGGATAGAAATTTAAACGAAATCTCGCTAATAGAGCCAAGCAACACCATCATCCTAGTCGCCGCGTACGTGGGCAAAACGCGTCTGATTGACAATCTGTGGGTATAAGATGGGTAAGCTTCACTTAGTATCCTTAGGCTGTAACAAAAATCTGGTGGATTCTGAAATCATGCTCGGACGCCTCTCAAACTACGATATCACGCCCGATGTCGCCTCAGCCGACGTCATCATCGTAAATACCTGCGGCTTTATAAACTCGGCTAAAGAAGAGAGTATCCGCGCGATCCTGGATATGCACGAAGCGCGTAAAAAAGGCTCTCTGCTCGTGGTCACGGGCTGCCTCATGCAGCGCTACCGCGAGGAGCTAATGAAGGAGCTGCCCGAGGTCGATCTATTCACTGGCGTCGGAGACTACGACAAGATCGACGAGATCATCCTAAAAAAGCAAAATTTATTTAGCCCCGAAACCTACCTGCAAGCAAGCGAAGAGCGCGTGATAACGGGCTCAAACTACCACGCCTACATCAAAATTTCGGAAGGCTGTAATCAAAAATGCAGCTTCTGCGCGATCCCGACATTTAAGGGCAAGCTAAAATCACGCTCGCTCGAAAACATCGTAGACGAGGTGCAAAAGCTCGTAAAAAAGGGCTACTACGACTTTAGCTTCCTCTCGCAGGACAGCAGCTCGTATATGCGCGATCACGCGGTTAGCGACGGGCTCATCTCTCTCATCGACGCGGTCGAAAAGATTGAGGGTGTCAAAACCGCGCGCATACTCTATCTCTATCCGAGCACGACCTCAAACGCGCTAATAGGGCGCATCATCGCCTCGCCGGTGTTTGCGAACTACTTTGATATGCCGATCCAGCACGCAAGCGATAAAATGCTAAAAATCATGAGGCGCGGAAGCGGCGCGGCGCGGATCAAAGAGCTTTTAAATTTGATGAAAAGTGCGCCTGATGCATTTTTACGAACTGGCGTCATCGTCGGACACCCGGGCGAGAGCGAAGCCGAATTTGACGAGCTTTGCGCGTTTTTGCAGGAGTTTAAATTTGACCGTGTTTCGGCGTTTGCTTACTCCAAAGAAGAAGACACGCTCTCATACGAGATGGAGCAGGTGCCCGCCAAAATCATCTCAAAACGCCTAAGTAAAATAGAAAAGATCACTCGCGCCGCGATCGAGGCTAGCTTTGCGCAGGAGCTAGGGCAAAAATTTATCGTTTCGCTTGAGGGCGAAAGCAGCGAGGGCGAGATGTTTTATGCCGCGAAAAAGGCACTCTGGGACAAGGATATCGACGGCGAAATTTTGATCAACGAAAGCGACGTGGAGCAGCTAGAAATCGGCGGTCGCTACTGGTGCGAGATCACGCAGGTAGCGGGCAGCCAGGCGCTAGGTAAGATCACGGCAAGGGTCTAAAATGCTAAGCGCGCCCGTTTTACATAAGCTAAAATCGGGGCGAAATTTGCTTGCCTTTTCTCACGGCGTCGACAGCACGGCGCTTTTTTACCTTTTGGACGAGGCTGGCGTGAAATTTGACCTTGCGATCGTGGACTATAACATCCGCGCGCAAAGCAAAGACGAGGTCGCTTCGGCACGAGATCTGGCGGCTAAATTCAACAAACAAATTTACGTAAAAAGCGTACAGCTGGGCGAGTCAAATTTCGAGCACGAAGCGCGCGCGGCTAGATATGATTTTTTCGCCGAGATTTGCCGCGAGCGGGGATATGAAAATTTGATCTTAGCGCATCAGTTTGACGATAAATTCGAGTGGTTTTTGATGCAACTTGGGCGCGGCGCGGGGCTTAGCGAGCTACTGGGTATGCAGGAGCTTGAGACTCGCGAGGACTACGTGATCGCTCGTCCGCTTCTAGGCGTGCGAAAGTGCGAGCTGGAGCGATTTTTGCAGGGACGAAATCTTAAATACTTCACCGACGAGACGAATTTAACAGACCGGTTTAAACGAGGCTTTGTTCGCGCGAAATTTAGCGAGCCGTTTTTAAACGAGTACTTTAGCGGCGTAAAAAAGAGCTTTGAGTTTTTGGCGACCGATGCGCTAAATTTAACTCCCGAAATTTCTAATCCCGCACCTAAAATTTACCTCGTAAAACGAGGCACAAATGAGCTTCGCGGCGTCGATCAGGCCTGCAAGCAGCTAGGACTCGTATTAAGCTCGGCACAACGAAACGAATGCGCGCGTTGCTTAGAAAAAGGCTCAGACTGCGTGCTTGGCGGCAAGGTAGCCGTGGGAGCGGGCGAAAATTTTATTTTTGTGACGCCATATATCAAAGCCGCGATGGAAAAGAAATTTAAAGAAGCGTGCCGCACCTTAAAAATCCCGCCGATAAACCGCGGATTTTTGTTTGCTTCGGGCGCGAATCTTGCGCTATTTGAGGAGCTTTTTTAGACGTCTACGTTTTGGGTGAGAGCCTGCGATAAAAGATAGTTAAAATTTAGAAATACGCTAACGCTTTCTTTGCGGTGGCTTTAGATTTAACGGCGCTAGACGAGCCGGCTAAGCATCCTACGAAATGAGATATCGCTGCTTTATATTAAAAAGGCGGCTTAAAACTCGGTTTGGTACTAAATATGTCGCGCTAATATCCTTAAATACTGCTTACGAAAATATCGCGTATCCGCAAACATAGCTTGAATTATCGTGCAAAAGGCGTAGGCGTAAATACACGAAAAGGCAAGCGCCCCAAATCTTCGATAAATTTACGCCCGAAATTAGAATTCGGCGATAATGGCCGAGCGGTATTAATCAAATTTTGCAAGCAGGTATCATCACTCCCCGTATTTTTTCTTTAGATCGTCCCACGTCACCAGCGTGCGTTTGCCCTCTAGGCTGCGGATGCGCGTGACGTCTTGCATCATCTCTAGCACCCCCTTAAATACGCCGTTTTCATCGCGTACGGCTACGTAGTAGATGTAGATAAATTTGCCGTGAAGCTCCAGCCAAAAGTCGATCTCGTCGCGCTCGCCCTTGCGAAACGCGTCGATGATCTCCAGCACGCTAGCTACGCTCTCGCGCGGGTGGCAGTTTTTTACGTCGCGCCCTATGACGCCCGAGCTTCGCGGAAATACGCGGTGCTTCGTGTCGGTGTAAAATTTCACGATCTCGTTTTCATCGACGAAGGAGAGGTCGACTGGCATGTGTCTATAAATGAGGTTGATTTGCTCTAGCGTGAGCTTGCCCGTGGCGACGTCAAAAACGGCGTTTTTATCGCTGCTCGCAGTCGGATTTAGTCCGTATTTGCTCATCAAATTTGACAGCTCTTTTAGGAAATTCGGACTTAAAACCGCTTCGTTTAAGTTGCTGTTTTGTAAATTTGCCGCGCTTAAATTTGACTCGCTTTGCAAATTTACATCCTTTAAATTTGACTTCAGTCCGCCGCCGGAGTCTAAATTTAACGGATAAAATTCGCTCGGCTTTTCGATGAGAAAATATCCGATCTCATCATCGCCGCGTCTCATCGCGCGAAACTCCTCCTCGCTGATCATCTCCAGCGACGTCGGATAGAGCGCCGCCTCCTCGCGTGCGAGCAGATCGAGCAAGTTTTCGTAGATCTCGTGCTGAGCCGCGATAAACTCGTCAGTCTTGCCTTCCTCTAGCAGCTCGCGCGCTGCGGCGATACCGTCGCGAACCTTGTTATCAAAGCTCCACATAAAGCGCGACGGGCGGTCAAAGCCCTTGTTTTCGAGCATCGAGTAGAGTTGGTGCTGTTTTCTGGCAAAGTGCGTCCTGTTAAAGCCGCCCAGTTTGTCGTAAATTTCAAGCCACTCGTTTTTGATAAATTTCTTCTTTAGCAGCTCTTTTGCCTTTGCGATCAGCTCGCGCGCGGCATCGTTTTCGCTGATGTAGGTAGCTACTGGGTGGTCTTTTGGTAGCTGTGGGCGCTCGGCGGTTAGGATACCGCGCAGGATTTCTGAGAGCTCGACGGCGTTTTCGTCGATAAACTCGCTCTTAAAGCCTAAATTTAGCAAATTTGCGCGCACGTTTTTAAAATCTGCCGGCGTGAGTTTGGTTAGCTCCGATTTTGCAGCTTTTCTGGATGCGAAAAAATTTGCCGTTCCGTTAAGATAATCCCTTAAAATCGCAGTCGCCAAGGCAACGGCGGCGTTGTTAAATTTAATCATTTTGTGTCCTTAACTTAAATTTTAAGGATTATACAAAAAGCAGAGATTAAAAACTTTGATTTATCTTAAGCTGTAAATTTTGACGCCAAAGGTCGCGTCGATCTTTTCGGTATCTTTGCGCATTTTGATCGGAAAATCGATTTTGACGATATTTTCGTAGCTTTGTAGCGCGTCCATAAACTCGTAAAATTTAGCAGGCGTTTTCATGGAGCCCGTTACGGTTAGCTCGTATACCGAGATCTCGCCGTTTTTTGCGGCCTCTTTTAGCTCGCTTAGATTTACGTTTGCGAAATATTTTGATGCGAATTGAGTAAATTTATCCGCGTCAAATTTGTTTTCGAGCGCGTCTAACTGGGCTTTATCGTTTTGTTTTATCTCGTCTAGGGCTTTTGATTTGGCGTCGTAGAGCCTTTGCGTTTGCGCGCTTGCAGCTATTTGCATGCGGCTTTCGTATTTGACCTGCTTGTACTCCTTGATGCTCGGCACCAAAAGGCCAAATATCATCGCGAGGCAAGCTATGATACAAATGAGTACGTAGATGAGCAACTTGGTGACGTCGATATTTTGCAGGCTTCTATCTTTGCTCATTTTTACCCTCTAGGTTGTCGGTTTTGTTTGTGCTGACGAAATTTAACCAGCCGTTATCTAGCTGATAAAAAGAGGTATTTGACGTGCTAAAAATCGACTTTAACGGCGTTGCGAGCAGCATGTTATATACGTCGCGGCTAGGCGTGGTGCCTTTTACGATGAGCGAGTTTTTGTCCATCGAGATCTCGTGTAGCGTGATGCTTGGGGGTACTAGATCGAGCAAGTTGCGCAGGCTTTGCTTTAAGACGGCGTTTGAGGCCGCGATCTCGTTTGCGTTATCTCTTCTTTGCTTTAAAAGTGCTGTTAGCTCGTCGGTTTGCCTGATCTGCTCTTTTGTTTGCGCTTGTTTTTGTCTTGAGATTTGCGTTTCGTTTAGTAGCGAGTTGCTTTTTAGCTCGACGACTAAATTTACTATGGCAAAAAGTAGCACCGCCGTAGCTATAAAAAGTAGCCAAATTTTACTAAAAAGATCAAAAAACGGTTTTTTTCGAGGTTTTATGAAGCTATAACTAGTCATTTTCCAACTCTTTTTTCATTAGCTCGGTCATCGTCTTTAGGGTACTAACCGGATAAACGGCGGTTTTTACCAAAAGCTCGTTTTCTATATAATGTAAAAACGTAGCGCTCGTTCTCTCCGTAGCGTCAAAAATCACGATGTTTTCGATAAAATCGCCCTCGTAAAGCGGATTTGTGTAAAATTCTTTAAGCGCTAGCGAGATATAGCGGTATATGCTCATATCGCGTCCAAATATCGACACCGAAGCCGTTACGTCGGTGGATTCCGGCATATTTATATCGTAGTCGAGGTCCGCAAACTCCTCATTGTTGTCGTCCATTTTTAGCATTTCGCCAAGATCGTCTAGGCCGTCCATGGTGTTAAAGCTCTCGTCCACGTCCGCGATAAAGTCGTCTATTTCGTCGCTGTTTTCTTTATCAAAATCCGCGCTATCGCTAAAATCCTCATCGTTTTCCTTGCAAACGGCAGCGTATTTTACGCCATCGCTTGAGGTGATACAGATGGTAAAGCCTTCTTCACAAGAGTAGACGAAAAGGGTGTTTGCGGTGGGTAAATTATGCTTTTCGATCTCTTTTTGTGTTAGCGCGATAGGTGAATAAAGTACGTCTACGCCGATATCCGTAAATTTTTCCTCTGCGGCTTTGACGTCTGAGTGCTTTGCGTAGATGAGCCAATTTTTGGCGGGATTTATGCAGGTTATTTCTTTTGTTTTGATGCCTAGTTTTTCGAGATTGTCGGCATTTTTAGCCTCAAATGCGCCTTGTTCGAGCGCATCAAAAAATAGCGAAAGATAAACCCATTTATACTCTTTTTGCAGATTTCTTACGTATTCGTTTGCTCTGTCTGAAACGACGCCGGGTTCATCTAGGTCAAAATCTGCTTTTATCGTTTTTAACAGCTTTGCGCCCTTGTAAGCTTCGCCGTAAAATAGGCATTTTCTGGACTGGATAACGGCGCTAAGATATAAGACGCTAAAAAAACGACGTATCAGCAAAGATTTCTCCTAAAAATTGCAATGCGTTATCATACCCAAAAAGCTATTAAGTTCAATTAAAACAGCTCTTTTTGCAGGGTTAAAAATTTATCCCTTATCATTTTGGCTTCCTCTTGCAGCGACGGATCGGTCAAATTTGACGGCTTGAGCAGATCGTAGTCGCTCACGGCGATGTCGCACATCATGCGGATTTTATCCAAATCTACTTTATTTACCTTGCCTGATTTGCTGATTTTTTGGATATTTTCTAGGTAGCCGTTTGAGCGGGCGATGTAGAGGGCGTATTTTTGCGAGATTTCGCTTTGCACCATCACGGTGTGGGCGAGTTTGTTGTAGATGTCTTTGTTGTATGCGGATTTTGATAGCTTGTAGGCGGTTTCATAGTCGCCCACTTCGTAGCAAAATTTGGCCTGAAGCGCGTTTTTATAAGACGGACTAAATGTAATAAACGAGATAAAAACGGCCGCCAAAAGCGCTCCGATAGATAAAACTACGGTCTTTGAGCTCATTTTTCCATCTCCTTTTTTATTAGCTCTCTTGCGTCTTCTAGCGCCATGTCAGTCACGCTAAAAGGCGGCGAGAGAGTGTAAGAAATCTCGCTAAAAGGCTTTGGGATTATCATTTTATCCCAGCTTTTTAGCTGCCAAAATTTACTCGCTTCGTAGTTTAAAATTTGTATTTGCGCATTTTGCTTTTGCGCGATGACGACAGCACCGTCGGCGACGCTGTGATACGGACCGCGCGGACCGTCTGGGGTGATGATGACGTCGATGCTGTTTTTTAGCTCTCTAAAGCTTTGCGCGAGGGCCTTTACCGCGCCTTTTGAGCTACTGCCTCTGATGGCGCCGATACCAAAAAACGAAATCACGCGCGCGATGATCTCGCCGTCTTTGTGGTCGCTGATTATTACCTTGGCGCGTCTTTGCGGATTTTGGCCGTTTTTCCACCAGTGTACGTAGGCAAAACTCATCAGTGCTAGCCTACCGTGCCAAAACAGCACTACGCAAGGCTCGTTCGTCAAATTTGTATTAGAAAAGCTTTTTTTGCAGGTTAGAAATATAATCCAAATAAAAAAATAGATAATGCGCGGGGCTAAATTTATAAAAACGCTTCGTTTAAATTTAGCCCACGAGCTCACCGTAAAGCACCATTCTCTTTGGGTCGTTCACGCGCACTTTTAGCGTCTTGCCTAGCAACTCTTCGCTGCCCGGGACTTGAACGAGGAAGTTGTTAAAGCTCCTGCCGGCAACCCCGCCGTTTGCGCGAAGCTCCTCAAAATACACGTCGAAAATTTTACCTTTTTGCGCCGCGACGATTTCGTCTAAAATCTCGTTGTGGCGGCTTTGTAGGCGGGTTAGACGAGCACTTGCGACGGCGTCTGGGATTTGATTGGTAAAATTCGCCGCTTTGGTCATCGGGCGAGGCGAATACTTAAAGCTAAAAATTTGCTCGAAGCGTACCTTTTCCAGTACGTCCATCGTGTCCTCAAACTCCTCTTCGCTCTCTCCGGGAAACGCCACGATGATGTCTGTCGAAATGCTAACCTCAGGACACATCGCGCGTAGCTTAGCGGCTCTGTCTAAAAACCACTCTTTGGTGTAGCCGCGCTTCATCTCGCGTAGGATTTTGGTGTTTCCGCTTTGAAGCGGCATGTGCATGGATTTACAAATTTTGGGATTTTGGCTAAAGATTTCTAAAAATTTATCGTCCATATGGAGTGGATGCGGGCTGGTAAATCGTATGCGCTCGACGCCCTCTATCTCGCTGATCTTTACGAGCAGGTCGCTAAAATCGATCTTCTCGTGCGCGCCCGAAAATCTCTTGCCGTAGTTGTTTACGTTTTGTCCGAGTAAGAAAATCTCCTTCGCTCCGCCCTCGGCAGCTTTTTTTACTTCGCGCAGGATCAAATTTGCGGGGATCGAGATCTCGTCGCCTCTGGTGTGCGGGACGATGCAGTAGGTGCATTTTTTGTCGCAACCGATCGAGATATTTATGTGACTTTTATACGGCGAGCCGCGAAATTCGCCGAATGCGTACTCGCTCTCGTCGTGAT
>CAUQOI010000026.1:0-20527 GCA_963519525.1 uncultured Campylobacter sp. | reverse complement strand
TAGCGGTTGGCTTTAGAAAAGTTCGCGTTTAAAATCGTATAGAAATTTGCGCCGCGGTATTTAAAAAGTCCCGAGCCGTAAAACGTCCTGCCGTAAAATCCGCCCGCGACGTGAAATTTATCCATCGAATTATCGAGCAAATCCGTCACGAAAAAATAATCATCCCTTGGCGTGCGGTCGAATTGATTTTCGGGAAACGCGCTTTGGGCGATGTTTGGCGTATAAGGCGGCGGAGGCGTAAAATCCTTTACCGGCTTTATGGAGTCGGGATTTGCGCCGTTTGCAAATAGCGCCGTCGCAGCCGCAGCCAGACTGATAGCTAATCTCATTTAAAATCCTTTATGATAATTTTGATTTTTCCTATCACAATTATATAGAAAAGTATTTGAGTATTTCTTGATTTTCGTTAAGATAAGATTTATAAATTTCGCGCGGTTTTGTTTGTAGACGGCGGCAAATTTGATGCTAGAAGCTAAATTTGATAAATGTAAATTTTAGGCACCGAGACCCGCACCTTTAAGATGCTAAATTTGATTTTGGTTAAATTTGGCGTTATGCATTAAATTTAGTCTTTCTTGCTAAGAGGGGAAGGGGCTTGAATTACGCTCTGCTTTGCAGTTGCAAGCGTAGCGATGCAAAAGAGCTCCCTTTTGTATCCGCCTTTCTCTTTTTATTTGGAGGCGGAAGGGGTTTCTACTTACGAAGCGTCGCCCCTTCCGCCCCCGAACCCCCACCAACCCCACTGCACGTGAGAGGTGGCGACATAGCTTTGCTGACGCAAAGCGTCGCGAGTTTAAATTTTACATTTTCAGGGTGCGGGTCTCGGCGGGTAAAATTTGAAGCCGAAATTTACAAATTTGACTTCAAAATTTGAACGTAAAACGATAAGGCGAAGTATCGTGAGATGATTTTGAGAGTTGTGCAGAAATTTTAAGTCAAGGCTAGACAAATAGTCTGCCGCAGACTTAAAATTTCAAATCTCTCTCAAAAGCACTCGCGAGACAAGTCGTTAAGGATAGAAAAACCCGAGTATCTGCGTCGCCGCCTTTTCCTCTATGTATGGGATTATATAACTTGGCGAATAAAGATTTTGGCCGCTTTCGATCTCGAGATTTGTCCTTTGCTCGCTGCCGTTTGCGCGGATCATCACGCTGATAAAGGCTCTGTAAAGATAATAATCGGTCCTATCGTAAAAATCATCGTCAAACGGATCGCCAAAAAGCATGCCAAAGCCCATGCTACGCCTGTATCCGTAGCTGCCGAAACCATAACCCATGCTCATATACGCGCGCGGGCGTTCGCGTCGCTCAAAGCGCTGCAAGCTCGCAAAATCGCCCATTATCACGATATCGGCGCTCTTTTGATCCATGCTTTGCGTAAAGCCGTTTTGCAGTAGCTTGTTTCGCACGGTGTTTTCTAGCGTGTTTGCGTAGCCGCAGGAGTTTTTAAAGTAAACGTAGACGCTGCGCGAGGCTTTTTTTACGTCGCCGTTTGTTATAAAAATAGGCATCGTGCTTCTAGCGTAAAGCTCGGGCGTGCGGGGCTCGCCGCAACCTACGAAAAAAATCGCAAATAGCAAAATAGAGAAAATTTTTAGTTTCATTTCGCGTCTCCTTATTCAAATTTGACCGCCGCAAATTTAACGCGGACGGGTCAAATTTAGGATCAAATTTAAGCGTATTTTACTACTAAATCTTTACGTTTGAGTAAATTTATAATACCAGCTTGATCTCGTTTTCAAGGGTGGCTTTTGGAGTGAGTCCGATGAAGCGCTTTTTGAGATTACCCTCGCCGTCAAAGACGAAGATCGCAGGCACGCCCATCACACCGCCGACGGCCTTGCTGAAATAATCGACCGAAACTTTATCGCTAATCACGTCGTAGTCGATATGATGCTGCCTTACCATGTCGATATCTTTATCAAATCCAAGACTCGGTCCAAATATCCCGTAAACACCAAATTTGTCCTTAAACTCGGAGTAAATTTCATTTACGATCGGAGCTTGCGCTACGCAGGCGCCGCAGGATGTGCCGAAGAAAAAGAGCATATAGGGCTTGCCGTCCGTTTTAAGCCGCCTGCCCTCGGGAAAATAGTGCGTATCAACGCCCTTTGGCGAGTTTAGGCTAATGTGGTGCTTGTCAAAGCCGCTATTTCCGCAGCCCGCTATCATCGCCGCCGCAAAGACTAATAATATATATTTTTTTATCATAATTTTCCCAAATTTAAACCGTCGCAAAGGCGCTTTGACCCTTTGGCTCACTTGCTAGCCTCTCGCATGCCTCCGCGCGCTCGCCGTCGCTCACGTGGTGAATATTTTCCATCTTGCCGTGCCTTAGATAGACGATCTTATCGCCAAACTGCCCAAGATCAGGGTTGTGCGTGATGAGCAGGATCGTTTTGCCCTCGCTTCGCAGCTTTTGAAACAGCTCCAAAACTACGCGCTCGTTTGCTTCATCTAGGTTGCCCGTCGGCTCGTCGGCTATCAATATATCAGGATCGTTTATCAGGGCGCGCGCGATGCACAGACGCTGCTGCTCGCCGCCGCTAAGCTGGCTCGGACGGTGATCTAGCCTATGTCCTAGCCCCACTCGCTCGAGAGCCTTTTTAGCGTCCTCTTCGTCCACGCTACTGTGATAGTACTGCGCTATCATCACGTTTTCGACGCAGTTTAGGTAGGGGATGAGGTGAAACTGCTGAAATATCAGCCCAATCTTTTCGCGGCGAAATTTGAGCGTCTCCTCGTCGCTAAGCCTACTAGCGTCGTCCCCGCCTAGCATGTACGTGCCTGCGGTTGGCTCGTCCATCAGCGAGAGTATATTTACCAGCGTACTTTTGCCGCTACCACTTGGACCCATTATGCTGACCCACTCGCCGGCGTTTACGTCAAAGGTAATGCTCTCTAGCGCTCTTACTTCGCCGAATCTTTTCTCTATCCCGTTTAATCTTATCGCGTACTGCATATTATTCTCCTCTTAAAATATCGGCCATCTTATTTTCTAGCGCCCGTTTGATCGGATAGATCGAGGCCACGCCCGCAAAAACGAGCGAGATAACCATCGCTATCGGTATACTCATAAATCTAAAATCTATGCTCGAATCAAAAATCGCGTAGCCTAAAATTTGCGCTAAGCCGTAGCCTAAAATAGCGCCCGCCAAAGCCGCCGCAAATGCCGTGACGAAGGTCTCGACGCCAAATAAATTTAACACGTTTTTCTTGCTAGCTCCAAGCGCTCTAAGCAGCGCGATCTCCTTTGAGCGCGAGAATAAAATCGCGCTTAGCGTCGTGTTTACGCACATAGAAGTGATGAGCAAAATGACAAAGCTAACAAGCGCCATCAAAAGCTTAATCTTATCCAAAATCAGACCCTCTGATTTTGAAATTTTAGCCACGGGTTTGACGGAAATTTGCTCGTCGCTAAGGCTCTTGCCAAGCTCGCTGATGTAGTCAAATTTGCCCGTTACTACGGCCTCGGCGTAGTTTAGCGTATTTGGCTCGTTTGCTATCTTTTGCGCTAGAGGTAGCGAGATGATGAGCAGCGAGTCCTCTTTATCGCCGTCTTGCACGATGCCGCGGATCTTTACCTTTTCGCCCGAATTTGCGCCGATTTGCCTCACTTCGATCGTGTCGCCGACCTTAAAGCCGCTTTGTTTGGCTAGATCGGTGCCGATTAGCGCGTTTCTCTCGTCAAAATCAAGCGTTATGCCCTGCCCCTCTTTAACCTCCAAAAACGGCTTAACCCGCGTTAGATCGCTAAATTTGACGCCCATAGCGATCGCAGTCGTCGGACCGATATTTACCTGCGTAAAAAGATATCCGCTCTGCCCGATTAGCTTGTCGCTTGGGATTTTGGCGATCTTTTCGTTAAATTTAGCCTCGTTTACCGCGTCGCTAACGGGGTCTGCAGGGGCGAAAATTACGTTTGCGCCGTAGCTTTTTAGCTCCTTTGTTACTTTTGAATCGATATCTAGATATACGTTTACAAAGGCCGCCGTCACGCACGCGCCAAGCAAGATAGAGACGATGATGACGCCCACTCTAGCCGCGCCAAAGCGCAGGCTTTTAAAGATAACGTTATAAAAAAAGCCCTTATTTGCGATCATATAGCACCTCCGCAGGCAAAAGTTTAACTACGCTTCTCATCGGCACGAGCGAGCCCGCGATCGAGATAAGAAGCGCAAAAGCGATACTAAGCGGAAGCACGATCCACGCGATGCCGATGCCGTAGCCAAAGATACTGTAAGCGATTATGTAGCTTAGCGCGTAGCCCAAAAACGCCCCCAAAATGCCCGCGAAAAACGCCACTACTAGGCTTTCGCTCGCAAAAAGGGCATAAATTTCAAAGTTGCTCGCACCTATGGCTTTTAGCAGGCCGATCTCTTTTTTACGTCTATAAATTTCGCTGGTCATTAGCGAAGTAATGCCGATAGAAGATACCGCAAGCGCGATGATGCTAACGATACCCATTAGGCTTTGGATTTTTTTCACGATGTTACTCTCGGCGTCGCTTACTTGCATCATCGCCTTGGCCGCTACGCCCGCGTAGTTCTCCTCGATCTGATAGGCTATGGAGCTAACGTAGGCCGAGCAGTACCACATATCGTATTCGGCGCTATCTAGGTTGTCTAGATTTCGTCTAGCCTTGACGGATAGGTCGTTTTCGGGGATCGTCATCGCCGAAACCTCGGCTTTTGAGTACTGTCCAGGCTTACCTAAAAGCTCCTGGGCTAGCTTTAGCGAGGTTACGATCTTATAGCTCTCTTCGCCGGCTCCTTTTAGCACGCCCGCGATTTTTACGCTACGACCGTTTAAATTTAGCTCGCCGCCGACGCTCAAATTTCGCTTCGCGGCTAAATTTTCGCCTACGAGTACGTTTTGCATATCGTCATCTTCTATCCATTTGCCATCAACCGCCCAAAAGCCAAATAGCGTTTTCACGCCCGTTTTAAACTCGGGCTCGTCGGCCACGTTTGCAAATTTATCAAACCAAGTGCCAGTGATTTGGTATTTTTCGCCGCTAGCGTCTTTTGCCTCGCCGTTTAAAAACGGAGCAAACGCCACGATGTTATTTCGCCAAAAAATTTCCTTTACCTTATGCAAATCCTCTTCATTTAGGTAGTTTTGCGATTTTAGCGGGGTGAAGTTTTTACCCTCGATCTCGATAGCTAGCGCTTCGCCCTTTGGCAAGACGACGATGTTTGAGCCGTAGCCGCGCAGCTCGCTAGCGATCTGATCGCCGATTTTTAGCGTGATATTTAGCATACAAGCGATCAAAACCGTCGCTAAAAGTATAGTGATAAAGGCCATACCTTTTTGCACCTTCGAGCCGGTGATCGAGCTTTTTATAAGCCTTAGTTGCATATTTTTCATTTTAGAGTTCCGTTCGTGTCGACGTATTTTTCAGGGTTGGCTTCAAATTCCGCCTGAGTTTTTTCGTTTTCAAAGAAATACGTCCTGTTGTAATATAGATACGATTTTGAGTTTTGATTGCTCACCTTATTGCGACTTACCGGATCTAGTACCATCTTTTCGATGACTTTTGAGAAATAGTTCGCACCGCTTTGGATGGTGTCGAGCGTAACGGTTATAAATTTGCCGTCAAATTCAAACGGCATAGGTATCGGGTTGCAGCCGCCCTCTTTGCCGACTGACGGCAAGAAAATGCGCACGTTGCACGAGATGCAGATGAGATCGGCATCCTTTTTGATATAGCCCATATCGCCGCATATCGCGCACGCGTCAAATACGATGATCGGCGAAGCGCGGTCGGAGAAGCGGTTTAAGAGGAAAAACCTTATCTCTCTACCCTCGTCGTTTATGTAGGCGTAGCGGTGTAGTTCGTTGTCGGCGAGTTTTTCGACATCAAATTTAAACTCGTTGTTTACGGGTTCTACGATGATAGGATCAGAGATCTCGGGCGGTTTTGACGCATGTAGGTCGTAGTAAAGCCCAAAAATCAGAGCCGTGACGACGATAGCCACGCTGCTTTTTGAATTTGCCGCCATGAAATTTCTAGCCGCGTTGTTAAATCTAAATTTATTTGAACCCACGACAGATTTTACGAGCGGAGCCGGGCGTTTTTTGAAATTTATAACCGCCAAAACTAAAACTAAAAAGATAAAAAAGTACTGCGAAAAGGTCGTATAGTAAATGCCCTTAGCCACGAGCGAGAGCGCCCACGGATATGTAGGTATCATACCCGCTCGCATAAACTCAAGCCCCGTATTTGAAAGAGCCTGCACTATCAAAACCGCAAGCGAAAGAAGCGAAAACGTCCATAAGACGTGCTTGCATAGGCACTCTTTTAAATTTGAAACGACGAAAAACAAAATCAGCAAAAGCAAAAACGCAAATATCATCAAAAACAGGCTGATGATAGACTGCGTATCGAGTAGCTCGCCGGCAAATACCGGAAAATTCGCGCCCGCGTGAGCGTAGGTTAGGCCGTAGCCCGCACCCAAGGCGAAAAACGTTATCATCTTTGCAGGGTTAAATTTGATAAAAATCCAAAGCGCGCTAACTAGCAAAAACACCAAAGTAGCGGCGTCAAACACCATTTTCACCCCGGCGTCGTGAAGCGTGAGTCTAGCGATCTTAAAAACGACTATACCTGCAGCAATACCCAAAACCGAGGGTAAAAACAGCGCTTTTAGGCTCTTTTTGTCGTTGTTTAACGCTGCAAAAAGGACAAATCCCAGTAACGATGAGATAACTTGGACGAAATATATAGACATGATCAGCCCTAAAATTTGAGAATTTTGAATAAAATTTAGAGCGGACTTTGCCGCTCTAAGCCCGAATTATTTAGCAGGCGCGCCTGTGTATTGGAATTTATAAGTCGTGGTGAACGGCTCAAACCATTTACCTACGCCTGTTTCTTTGTCCGCATGGCGACCGAAGCCTTGTTTTTCAGGATTTTCTATATGAAATTTTAGCTCGTAGTTGCCCACGCCGGCGTCCATTTTTAGGTTAGCGCCGTAGTGAGGGCCGTCTTGAGCGACCATAGGCATAAACGTACCTTTTTTAACTTTGCCGTTATCTAGGTTTTTTAGCTCGTAATTAACTTTTAGATAAGGGATCCACTCGCCTGCGGCAAAACCGTTTTTATTTCCCTCGATAGCGTGGATGTCGGCCTCTAGGTGGATGTCGGCTTTACTCGGAGCTAGGTCGATGCCCTTTGGCTCCATATCGATCGGCTCTAGATAAACAGCAGCTATCTCCATACCGTTGATCTCTACCGGATCGCCGATAGGAAACTCGCCTGCTACGGCTACTGTTGCAGCAAGGCTGAATGCCAAAGCTGTCTTAACGAATTTGTTCATGTTCTCTCCTTTAGATTGGTTTGTAAATTTATTTTTAAGCCTCGCGGATAACCCGCGAGAACCGGAAACGTCAAATTTAAGCCTCTTTGGCTTGCTTTTTTTTCATTATAATTACGCCGATGATTAGCGCCGCTATCATGATTGCCTGAGGCACTAAGCTCTCGTAATACGGATAAATGCCCAGCCACTCGATAGTCGGGAAGCCTTCGATCTTAGTCGGAACGAAAATTTTACCCTCGACGAACTCCATAAGCCCCTTGCCCACAAACACGATCGACATATAAAAGATGATCGCCGAAGTAACCAAGAAAAACGGCTTGATCGGGATTTTGATAGCAAAAATTTTAAATACGTAGTAAGTAACGAGCAAGACGACAAGTCCTACTACAAATCCCAGCGCTATCATCGAGTAGCCCGCGCTATCTTTAGCGTCGAAAATCAGCGCCTGATAAAAAAGCACGGTCTCTGCGCCCTCTCTAAATACGGCTAAAAATACCGTCCACCAAAGCGCCTTAGCAGAACCGGCCGATATCGACTCGCTGACGTGGCTTTGGATATATTTGCTCCATTTTTTCGCGCCCGCATTTGAAAGTAGCCAAAAACCGACGTAAAAGAGCAGTCCCACGGCGATAAGCATCACCGCACCCTCCATCACCTCTCTTTTTTGACCAGCAGCGTCGGCAAATATCAAATTCATAATCCACGCCATAACAAAGCTTAACACGACCGCTACGGCAAGCGAGCTATAAACGATACTCATGCGTTTTTCGTTGCCGGTTTTTAGTAGATACGCCACGACGGCCGCTACGATAATGAGCGCTTCAAATCCCTCGCGAAGTATGATCGTAAGCGCGTAAAGAAATAGCGCCCAAGGCGAACTGCTGCCGCTTGTTTTTTCTAGCGCGGCGTCTAAATTTGCGCCTAGGTTATCGGCTGCTTGCTGGAGTCTCTCGACGCTCACGCCCGCTTTCATCAGCGCGACTACTTCGCCGAAATTTCCTTCTATCTTAGTTTTTAGGCCGACGTCTATCGCGCCTACTTTGTTTTCCATGCCGCTACCTTCGAACTCGTCGAAGTAAATATCCTGCGCATCGCTCATAGCTTTAGCTACGTCTTTTGCGGCGTAAAGTTTGATCGCGTCGGCGATTTTTGCCTTTATGTTCGCAACGACTGGCGCAAAATCAGTAGCCGCGTCATCCTCGGCGCTATCGGGCAAAACCACGTTGGTAGCTAGCGATCCCGAGTCCATAGGAAGCTTAGCTACGTTTTCGTATATCAGCGCATCAAGCTCTTCCAAATTTGACTTTAGTACGTCGGCGGCTACATCGTTGTTTATCGCTATTATCGCCGAACCCATGCGTTTTTGGATGTCGCCGTCGATACCCTGACCGCCGTCTATAAATCTACGGATAGCCTCTTCTAACTTCGTGTTGCGATATAGCTCAAATTTGGCTTTGTTGTTTATCTGCTGTTTTGCTGCGTCTTTGTCGCCCTTTTCGTAAGCCGCGGCCGCAGCGCTAAGGGCTGTTTTTATGTCGTTATAAACCACTTGCCAGTGCGGCTCGATAGCGGCGCTACTTGCAGGTTGCGCCGTAGTTTGGCTAGCCTCAGTAGCCTTAGCGGTCTGTGCGGCGTCCGCGTTTTTAGGATCGGAGTATTCGCCCACTAGCTTGTGACCGGTGTTTATGACAGGCAAAACCTCATCCATCTCTTTGTTTAGATCGTCCATTATCGCTTGTATCTCTTCTACGGATTTTTTAGCGATGATGGCTTTGCGGATTTTGCCGAATTTAGACTCCATCGAGTAGGCTTTTTTCTGCCCCAAATTTACCCTGATTGCCGCTTCGATATTTTCGAAATGCCCAAAATACGCATTTTGCGTGGTGGTTTTTGCCTCGTCGATCTTGCCCTCTTTATACTGCTGCATAATGCTTACGAACGAATCTTTTATGCTCTGTATCTCAGGGCCGTAGTCGGTATCCGCTGCATTTAGCATAAAAGGAATAAAAAGCGCGAGTATAAATTTTAAAAATTTGCTCATAAAAAACTCCGATAAAATATGTTTTAAACGGACATTTTACCATTTCAAAACTTTAGCGAAAATAAAAACGGCTATCAAGTATCAATCTTATCAACAAGCTATATTTTTTGATTATTAGATTGATCCGACTTTGAAATTTGAGTAAATTTAAGAGGTAAAATTTGAAAGAAATTTCGGGAGCGAGTCGCCCCCGAATTTGAGTTAGATAGTAGCGCCCGCTTGTCTTAGCATAACGCGTTTGCGATATACGTTTGACACGTCTGCGGCGTCGCCTACTAGTAGCGCGTTGGTGGCGCAAACGGCGGCGCACATAGGGACTTTGCCCTCTGATATGCGGTTTTGACCGTACATATGAAGCTCCTCGTGAGAGTTCGTCTCCTCAGGGCCTCCGGCGCACATCGTGCACTTATCCATAGCGCCTTTTATGCCAAATGCTCCGTCTCTAGGGAACTGCGGCGCGCCGAACGGACATGCGTATAAGCAGTATCCGCAGCCGATGCATTTGTTTTTATCGTGAAGCACGATACCGTCGGCTCTGATGTAAAAACAATCCACCGGACACACTTGCTCGCAAGGAGCGTCGGTGCAGTGTTGGCAGGCTATCGTAGTCGATACTTCCTTGCCCTCTATACCGTCGTTTAACGTGATGACCTTGCGGCGGTAGAGCCCCACAGGGAGCTCGTGAGCCGAAGAGCAAGCGACCTGGCATCCAAAGCAGCTGATACATCTGTTTGTATCTACGAAAAATTTCATTCTTGCCATCTCTTACTCCTTAGACTCTATTTTCGCCGTATTCGTGGAAGAAGGTGTTAAAGCCCTCTCCGTCCGCTTTTTCTATCCTGCAAAGTCCGGCGTTAAATTCCGAAATTTGAGTAACCGGGTCAAAGCCGTAGTTTGTTACGGTATTAAAGCTCTCGCCGATGGTATAAGGCTTAGTACCCTCAGGATAGCGGTCTTCTAGGCTCACACCTTGCATAACGCCCGCGAAGTTATACGGCATACAAATTCTATCCGGCGTAACCATCTGAGTATGATAGCAGCGAACCTTGATCTTAGTGCCTTGCGGAGAGTGGATCCACATCATATCGCGATCTTGGATACCGTATTTTAGCGCAAGCTCAGGGTGGACGTTAGCAAACATCTCAGGCGTGATCGCCGCTAGATACTTACTCGTTCGCTCTATCATACCAGCACCGCTTAGGTTTACTAGGCGCAATGTGCTAAATACGATAGGGAATTCCTTGCTCCAGTCTTTTGCTTGCTGCTCGGATTTATATTTCGTCTCGACACGGAAGTTTCTGGCCTGATCGTCGAAAGTCGGGTATTTTTGTACCAAATCCCAGCGCGGAGAGTGGATAGGCTCGCGGTGTTTAGGGATCGGATCTAGGAATTCCCAAACGATCATTCTTGCCCTTGCGTTGCCAAACGGCACTACGCCTTTTTCGCGGCATTTTTCTAAGATAAGTCCGCTATGATCCGTACTCCAAGTAGCTCCCATCAGTCTTTTTTCTTCTTCGGTTAAGGTTATACCTAGGACTTTTTCGATATTTTCTTTGGTGATTTGCGGATAGCCGCCTTTTACGTCCGATCCTACCAAAGTCGTATCCTCGCTAGCTAGCTGACTAACGCCGTTATGCTCTAATCCGAAACGATTTCTAAATCCGCAACCGCCCTCTGCGTAAGACTTGCTCATATCATAAAGTATCGGCGTACCAGGGTGTTTTTCGTCCCATGCCGGCCAAGGCTTACCGTAGTATTCGCCTTTTACGTCGCCGCCGATACCCATTAGCGTATCAGGGTCGAAATTTTGCCAGTTAGCCTGATGTCTTCTAAACATCTCGGCCGTTCTACCGGTGTAGCCGATAGATTTACCCATGCGAGCTATCTCGTTTGTAGCGTCGTCAGGCCATACGAAGTCGTCTTTAACTTGTTTTGGCTCGTTATTTACGGTCGCCATCTTCATGCCTTTTACGTACTCGTCATAAAAGCCGAATTTTTTAGCGAATAAGAACATGACCTCGTGGTCGGCTTTACTCTCATAAAGTGGCTCAACGACTTTTGTTCTCCACTGACCAGAGCGGTTAGTCGAGCTTATATGACCTTCGTTTTCAAACGCAGTAGCCACCGGAAGTACGTAAATTCCGTCTTTTCTATCTGAAAGGATAGCGACCTCGTTTACGAACGGCTCCGCAACTACTAGCATATCTAGCTTGTCGACGGCTTGCTGAATTTTTGTAAGGTGCGCCATAGAGGTGATACCGGTTCCTTGAACCCAAAGAACGCGAAGTTTGCCGCTAGTAAAAGTCTTTTCCTCTTTTAGAACGCCTTGCCACCATTTTGATAGCGACCAGCCTTTTTCGTTTCTCCAGTTTCTATCTTCCGGATTTTGCGGATCGTGATAAAAATACTCTTCAAATACGGTGTTTTTTACCGGAGCGCCGCCTTGTTTCGGCTCTTTTGTCGAAACCGCAAATCGTTTGATAAACTCGTCATAATCAACGCCCCAGCCTTTGCAGTAGTATTTCCACGAGGCGTCTCCTAATCCGTAATACATAGGAAGAGTGTCTGAAAGGTTACCCATATCGGTAGAGCCCTGAACGTTATCGTGACCGCGGATGATGTTACAGCCTCCGCCCGGTTTACCCATATTGCCTAGGATTAGTTGAAGGATAGGTAAAATTCTGGTATTTGACGTTCCTACCGAGTGCTGAGTGATACCTAGAGCCCAGATGACCGTTCCCGGTTTCGTATGCGCCATTATATTAGCAGCCTCTATGAGTCTATCTACTGGTACGCCGGTAACGTCCGAAGTAAGCTCAGGAGTCCAGTGTTCGGCCTCTTTTCTAACCTCTTCGATACCATAGGTTCTGTTTTCTAAAAATTCTTTATCTTCCCAGCCGTTTTTAAGGATAATGTGAATAAGTCCATAAATAAGAGCCACGTCCGTTCCTGAACGCTGACGCAAGTAAAGATCCGCGTGCGCAGCCGTTTTAGTAAAATTCGGATCCGCTACGATTAATTTTGCGTTGTTTCTATCTTTGGCTTGCAACATATGCTTCATTCCGCCGACGGGATTTGCTACGGCCGAATTCGCACCGATACAAAAGATCGCTTTTGAATTTGCCGTCATATCTCCGAAGTGATTCGTCATCGCGCCATAACCCCAAGTATTCGCCACACCGGCGACTGTTGCGCTATGTCAAATGCGTGCTACGTGATCGTTGCTGTTTGTGCCCCAAAACGCCGCAAATTTGCGGAAATAATAACTTTGCTCGTTGTTAAATTTAGCCGAACCCAAGAAAACTACGCTATCAGGACCGTCTTCTTTACGGATTTGTAGCATCTTGTCGCCGATTTCGTTTACGGCTTGTTCCCAGCTGATGCGCTCCCATTTTCCGTTTACTTTCTTCATCGGAAATTTGATGCGTTGTTTTGATTTCGTAAGGTCGATCTGATCGATTCCCTTAGAGCAGTGCGAACCTTGAGAGATCGGGTGATACATAGCCATATCTTGGCGTACCCATACTCCGTCTTTTACCTCGGCTTCGATACCGCAACCCGCCGAACAAATAGAACAAATCGTTCTAACCTTTTTTGAACCTTCGTAAGGATTTTTTATCTCCTCGTTGGTTGCCTTTCTAAACGTCTCGTTTTCGCCAAATGCCATCGTGCTACCGGCACCAAGAGCGGCAAGCTTCAAAAACGAGCGTCTTCCTATGCGTGAATCACTCATGGTTTTCTCCCTTAGTAAGCGATCTTATAGTAGTATTCCCACTCTTTGCTTTTTTTGTAAAGCACCTCTTTTTTGCTCGACTTGCCGACAACTACGCCGTTGTCGTCAGGAGCAAGCTCGTCGCTAGTCGGTTTTGCGATAGAAGCGGCGGCCAATACAGTTCCGCCTACCGCGCCGACCTTTAGAGATTTTTTGAGAAAATCTCGTCTTGATCCTTGCATGTTTTCTCCTTATTAATCCCAAATTTGAAATTTTTGAGACGTTTTTAGAAAGATATTGTTCAAATTTTGCATATTTCCTAGGCGTAGTGCGCCTTACAGGCGCGTATTTTAGGGCACTTGCATATTTTAAAATATCACTGTGCAAATTTAGCATATTTTGAGAATAAACGAAGTAAAAATATTAGATTAATTATGAAACTTAATAAATAGTTAAGGAAACCTAAAATTTAGCTTAAGTTTTAATACTACATATCAAGTTATAAAAGTATATTTTATGAAAATTTAGGGCTTTTGAGCTAAATTTATCAAATTTAGCTCAAATTTGCGCTAGAGATTATTTTTGAAGGTCGCTTAAATTTACTATAAAAGGCACGGAGCGAACGCCGGCGGCGGAGTATTTTTGTCTTAAGTTATCCATCGCTTTTACGTCAGCATCGCTAACGGCGCCGTCTGCTACCTTATAGTCGTCCGCGAAATACTTTCTTAAAATTTTGATCTTATCGCTATCGGTTTTCGCGCTCGCGGCATCTTTATAGATCAAAAAGCTTTTTTGCAAAGACGAAACGTCGTGAACCGGAGTTAAGATTAGCTTTACGTTGCTTTCTTTTAGCGTCGCTTCGATCTTTTCAAGCTCTAGGCGGCAGTATGGGCACTCAGGATCCGAAAACATCACGATAGTCGGCTTTTTAGAGTCGTTTCCTAGAGTGATGATATTTTCTTTTTGCTCGTTTTTATATACTTTTGAGATGTTTTTCGCCGCTATTTCCTTTTTTATCTCTTGCAGGTAGGCTTTTTGCGCCTTTAGGTCGATGATGTCCGGGAAAAGAAGGTCGCCTTTAGTAAAGATAACCTCGTCTTGGCTGACTTGGCCGTTGCTCAAATTTACCACGACCGCTTCGATTCCGTCGGTTAACGGTTTGCGCTCAGTTACATTTACTTTCACGCCCTCGCCGACCATCTGCGAGTAAAAACCGACTACTTGCTCGTTTGACGCCGCAAACATCGCAGAGGCCGCCATTAGAGACAAAACTATTTTTTTCATTTCATTCCTTTTTAAAAATTTGCGCGGATTATATTAGCTTTTTATAAATAGATAAAAAATCACGCTTTTAAAACTCTATCCGTGCCGTTTTTTACGATATTTGGATCCAGATCAAGTTGCTCGAGGTAGGCGATTACGTATTTTCTACTCAAATTTAACGACTCTTTCGCGTTCGTCACGTTTACGAACCCTTGCGCGGCGATGATGGCTTTTAGCTTAGCAAGCGCCTCGTTTAGGGCTTTTGACGTTACGAAAAGATTATGCGCGAGCCTCACCACGCGGCCGATGCCGGTTAGCTTTTTTAGCGCGTTATCGCCGCTAACGCGGTCTATCTCAAGCTCGTCGTAGATGTTATAAGGCGCCAGGGGAGCTAAATTTCCGCTTTGCAAAATTTCGTAAATTTTCTCCTCGAGCCTGATTTTTAGCTTGCTCATATCCACGCCCGTTTTAGTGTAGACGCCGTCGTTTTTAGCGATCATGCCCGCGCTTTCTAGCTCGTCAAGTGCCTTTTGAGCGATGCTTTCGCTAGCCCACGAGAGCTTTAGGCTGATACTCGTAGCCGAAAACACCGCAAATTCGTTCTTTTCTATCATAAATTTGACCGCGCTTTTTATCCTATCGACCGCGCTTAGATCGTAGATATTTAGCGCTTTTTCATCGACGAATACGTTTGGCGTTTGCTTTGCGATAGCTACGGCCTCCTCGTGATTTAGCCCGAAACGCTGATAGGCCGAGATGATGCCAAAGCCGTTTTTATGCGTATCTTTTAGCATCGCAAAGGCGCTTACGAAGTCCTTTTTAAGCAGTGCGTTTAAAAACGAAATTTTGTTTGATTTTTTCATCGGTTCGCTCACGGCGTTTAGCACCCTGCCGCCGCCTACGACGCGACCGTTTGCGATGAGCACGAAGGGTTCGCCAAATTTCAAAAACATATCCCTTTCAAATTTAAACGTCGCAAATATCCCGCCCTCTTTTTCGCTAAGAACCAGCGCTTTTGCGGGCGCGGCCTTTGCCCCGACGCAAAACGTCACATTCTCGCCGTGCGTTAGCTCGCGCGCAAAAACGATCGCGTCTATCTCGCGAAATCCCCTAAAAAAGCCCTTTTTGCTAAGCAGTTGGCCTTTTTTTAGATCGCCAAGCTCTATGCCCGTCAAATTTAGCGCCACGCGGCTACTAACTCCCGCGCGGTCGACGAATTTATCGTGGCTCTGCACGCTTCGCACCTGCGCTTCTTTGCCCGCGTCATAGTTAAACAGCTTCTCGTTTTTGCTCACGCTGCCCTCTATTACGGTGCCCGTGACTACGTTTCCGATACCCTTTAGGCTAAAAACGCGGTCGATGTAGTATCTAAAAACGCCCTCTTGCTCGCGGTTAGCCGCCTTTAGCGTGAAAAGATAATTTCGCAGCTCGTCTATACTCGCGCTATCTTTAATGCTAACCGGGAAAATCTCTAAAATTTGCAGATTTTTGTAGTTTTGCGCGGCGGAGTAAATTTCGTTTTTTCGCTGCTCTATTAACTCCGCGCTTGCTAGGTCGCATTTAGTTAGCGCGACGACGAGCGAACGAACGCCAAGGATATTTAAAACCTCCAAATGCTCCAAAGACTGCGGCATCAGCCCGTCGTTTGCCGCCACGACGAATAGGCACGCATCAAATCCGTACGCGCCGCTGATCATCGTTTTGATCAAATTTTCATGCCCCGGCACGTCGATAAATGCGATGTTTTCGCCGTTTTTGCTCAAATTTGAAAAGCTAAGATCGATCGTGATCCCGCGCTTTTGCTCCTCCTCTAGCTTGTCGCCCTCAAAACCGTTTAGTTCCTTTATCAGCGCCGTTTTGCCGTGGTCGATGTGCCCGGCCGTTCCTATTATTAAGCTCATTTTTCATCCGTTTCGTTGATTTTTTCTATCAAATTTTGCACGTCCGCGTCCAGCACGCTGCGAAGATCGAGTAAAAATTTACCCTCCTCTATGCGCCCGATCACGAGATTTTTCCTAAATTTAGCCTCGTTTTCGTTGGCGTTTCCTTTGACGGCCAGCGCAACGCTAGGTATGCGTTTGTTTGGCATCGTACCGCCGCCCACATAGGTCGTAGTGCGCACGACTTCAAGCGGAGTTTTTAGCCGCGAGTTTATGAAATTTGCCGTGTTTTCTAGCTCCTCTACGCTTTTATAGAGCTGCTTTATCGTCGTGATAAGCTCAAATTCGCGGTTTGCGTAGGCTTTGACGCTTTCAGCAAGTAGCGAGATGATCACCTTATCCACGCGCAGCATTCTTAAAAGCTGATTTTTCTTTAGTTTTGCGATGAGCTCGCGTTTACCTAGGATTATGCCGCACTGCACGGAGCCAAAGAGCTTGTCGCCGCTAAAGCTAACGAGCGAGGCGTCTTTTAGGTTTTTTAGATTCGGCTCGTTTCGCTCCAGACCGTAGGGCAGCTCGCCGTAAAATCCGCCGCCAAGATCAAAATAATCAATGAGATTTCGCTCTCTTGCCAGCGCGCTAAGATCCTGCATCGCCGCTTCCTCGCTAAAGCCAACGATGTCGAAATTTGATCTATGTACCTTTAAAATTAGCTTTGAGTTTTCGTTTATCGCGTCCTCATAGTCGCGCAGGTTGGTTTTATTCGTCGTGCCCACTTCGCGCAAGATCGCGCCCGAGTTTGCCATGACTTCTGGCACGCGAAAGCTCCCGCCGATCTCGACTAGCTCGCCTCTGCTGATGATAGATTCGCCGCCTTTTGAGAAGGTATTTAGTACCAAAAACACGGCACTTGCGTTGTTGTTCACGACTACGGCGTCCTCAAAACCAAAAAGCTCCGCGAGCAGTCCGCCCACGTAGTCGTAGCGGTTTGAGCGGCCGCCCTTTTCGACGCTGTACTCTAAATTTGAATACCCCGTGATAACGGGCGCGGCTCGGCGTAAAATTTCCGGATCGATCGCGCTTCGGCCGAGATTGGTGTGGATGATGACGCCGGTTGCGTTTATCAGGCTACGCAGGCTCAAATTTAACTCTTTTTCGTATCTTGCGAGCGTATTTTGGACGATCTCGCCTGGCTCGGGGCAGTTTTGCCCGCCTAAAATTTGAGTGCGCAGGCTCTCAAGCTCGGCCCTAGCGACTTTGGTTAGCAAGCTAACGTCAAGCCCGAAAAATCGTTCATTTTTTATAAATTTATCTATCTGCGGGAGTTTTCGTAGTTCGTTCAAATTCGCTCCTAGTAAATTTGTGTTACCGAGCGCGATTTTAGCATAAATTTGGATAAATCTAATCTTATTAAAAAAAATAAATGTAAAATTTCAGAGCCTATTAATGCCTTTAGTATTAAAATGCGCTCAATTTTGATAACGCGTAGCGCGGGGAGAAAATCATGAAAGAATTCGGTTTTTACAACGATTTTGACGAAAATTTGATGCTAAACGAGCAGATCGAGATAAACGGCGAAGGCGACTATCTCGTATCAAATTCGCCCAAACTAAAGGCAAGCGTCGTAGCGCCGGAGATAAATTTTTATCTAAAAAACACCGCAGACTCGGTGCTGGATAAAGCCAAAAACACGCTTTTACTTTATGAGGCAAGAGCTAGCGCCTTTGACCTAGCGCGCGACATCGACTACGAAAAACCCGTCGGCAAAAACGTCGTGATCGTTAGCAACGGCGGCCGCGAAAATTTGGCAAATTTGCTTAAGGAAAAAGGCTTTAAAACTATCGAGCTGACGCATTTTGAGATCAAATTTATCTACGGAGCCGCAGGCGAACTAAGCGTGCTAGTGCTGCGCCCGGACGGCGAGTTTGAGGTAGACTGCGACTTTTTCCTCGTAGAAAACGCGCGCGAATACATGCTAAAACAAAGCGGCTGCTACGAGATCGCAGGCAAAAGCGACGAGGAAATCGCCGCGCAGCTAGAGGCGCAAAGCCCGAAATTTAAATTTAAAAGCCACGTCCACTACGACTCCACGATCTGCCAGTATCACGAGCGCAGACACGAAATCTGCGGCAGATGCGTCGAGGCCTGCCCTACAGTAGCGATCCTAAAAGAGGACGAGACCAAGCACCTAGTTTTCTCTCACATCGACTGTGTAAACTGCGGCGGCTGCGTGAGCGTCTGCCCTAGCGGCGCGCTTGATTACTCGGATATGCCGCGAAACTCTTTTGCCGAGATAGCCAAACTCTACCGCGGCCGGATCGCTCTAGTCGTACCCGCAAAGGCAAATTTAGAAAACTTAAGCGTAAATTTACCCGCAAACGTGCTTCCTTTTGCCATTAGCGGCGAGAGATTTTTAAGCGAGACGCATCTGCTTACATTGCTTCAAGAAAGCGGCGCTCAGGTCGTGATCTACGAGCAAAATATCGGCAAAGGCACCAAAGACGCGGTGGATATCGTAAATCAAATTTACGAGCTTAAATTTCATGAAAAAGCCGTCCTAGTCGCGCAGAACGAAGACAAGCTAAAAAGCGCCCTATCTCAGGCTAAATTTATCGAAGGCTCGCAGCACTCCGTCACCGAGTACGCCCTGCCAAAGCGCGAAATTTTCGCCAGACGCCTAGAGTGGCTTGTGGGCGATCAAAATTTAGGCTCCGTTAGCACCACCGAGCTCATCAGATACGGCCGCGTCGAGATAAACCGCGACACCTGCACGCTGTGCCTAAGCTGCGTGGGAGCGTGCAACGTCGCCGCTCTAGTCGCCGATAAAAAGACAAACTCCATCGTCTTTAACCCGAGCGTCTGCACCGCGTGCGGATACTGCGAGCTTAGCTGCGCGGAAAAAGACACGATATTTTTACGCCCCGGCAAGATCGATCTGGAGCCTAGCTTCTTTACCTTTAGCGAGCTAGCCAGAGACGAGCTTTTCGCCTGTATCGAGTGCGGCAAGGAGTTTGCGACCAAAAAGGCCGTCGAGAAGATCGCCGCGATCATGGCGCCTAAATTTAACGGCGACAAAGCCAAGATAAAAGCGCTGTACTGCTGCTCGGACTGCAAAGCCAAAGTAATGATAAAAGCGCAAATGGATCAAATGAGAGAAGAGGTTTTAAATGGATAATAACTTAACCAAGGCGCGCGCGTATTTTTACGAGTTTTTGGCTTATCCGCTGTTTTTTCACGAACACGGCGGTAAATTTGACCGCTGGCGCGAACAGCTAGCCTACCTAGCGACTAGCCCAGTTACGCCTGCGAGCGAGGCCGCGTTTGCAAATTTAGCCAAATTTGACTTTGAGAAATTCGCCAGAGAGCAAAACGACGTGCTTTTTGACTTTTCTTATTCCAACATCCCGCTAAACGCCTCCTTTTACGAGGACGGACGCGACGACGGCGCGGCTAGGCTGCGCGTGATCGAGTGCCTGAAGCTAAGCCCGTACCGCAGAGATAAAGAGGCCTGCAAGGACAGCGAGGACTACGTCGGATTTATATTTTTAGCCACGGCGACCTTTTTGCGCGACGAGATAGCAGGCGCCGCAAATATCAGCAGCAAGCTATTTACGGACGTTACGAATAAATTTATCGACGAATTTATCAAATTTCTATCCGCTCACAAAAACGCGGACTTTTTCGCCTCTTACGCGACTATCTTGCGCGATTTTATCGAGCTTGAGCGCGCGGTGCTAGGCGTAGAAGCCCCTCCTGCGCCGATCGGCGACAGCGCGGCGGTAGCCTCGATGAAAAAAGAGCCGTTTCAAAGCAAGATGCCTACGGCCAAAACCAAACTCCGCTGGGAGGAGTTCTCGCCCGTTATCTCGCAAGAGTTCGACGACTGAGGCTTGCGCGCTTAAATTTGCTTGCTAGGCTCGCGCCGGCAGGCAAATTTGCGCTTTAAATTTAGTTAGATAAACCCGTCCGTTTTCGGTATGAATTTATTTTAGCCCTATTTCAACCCGCCCGAATTTACTCCCGCTTTTTCAAATCTCCGCCCCCAAATTCACTCAAATTTAACCGCCCTTTGGCTAAGATTTCGTAAATTTAGTCATAAGCAAAAGGATCGAATTTGCAAAGCTTTTTTAAATTTCTATTCACCCTCGCCGCCTTTGCCGCCGTCCTCTTTTATCTTTCGTTTTTGGGAGTTAAATTTGATAAATTTGGATTAAACCATATGCCGACGGGTTTTACTATTACCCCAGACACCAAGATAGACCCAAACTCCGAGCTAGCTAAATACGTAACGCAAGAGGAGATAGAGGCGT
>CAUQOI010000025.1:0-20616 GCA_963519525.1 uncultured Campylobacter sp. | reverse complement strand
GCCGTAGCCTCTTTTAGAGCTTGCGTTACGTGAGCCTTCATATCATCAGGCAAGCCTTTCCAAAATTTCTCGCTCATAACGACTAAATATCCCAAATATCCGTGGCCTGATAGCGTTAAAGAGCTTTGCGCCTCGTAAAATTTGGAGTTATAGAAGTTTGACAGCGGGTTTTCGGTCGCATCGACTACGCCTTGCTGAAGAGCCGGATAAACCTCTGAAAACGGCAATACTTGCGGGTTGCCGCCGACTACTTTGATCTGCTCTTCAAGCACTTTTGAGCTTTGGATACGGAATTTTTGTCCCTTAGCGTCCTCAGGCTCTACGATAGGCTTTTTGCTTGAGCTAAAGTGCTTAAATCCTGCGTCCCAAAAATCAAGAGCGATGAAGCCTTTTTTAGCGATCATATCTTTTAGAGCTTGTCCGACTTCGCCGTCTTGAACAGCGTAAAGATGAGCGTTGTCTCTAAAGATAAACGGCAGGTCAAATAGCTGAAACTGCGGCACTATCGGCGTAAATTTAGAAAAACTAGGCGCGGCCATCTGTACGTTGCCAAGTTTCAGCGCTCCAAAAACTCTATCGTCGTCCATCAGCGATGCGGCAGGATATACCTCTACCTTGATCGCTCCGCCGCTAAGCTCGCCGACGCGTTTAGCAAAAAAGTCCGCAGCCTTGCCTTTTGGCGTAGAGGCGGCCACGACGTGGGCGAATTTGATCGTGTATGTTTTGCCTGCGGCAAACGCGCTGCCCGCAAGCGCGCAAGAAAGAAGCAGTGCGGAAAGTAACTTAATTTTCATCTGTGATCCTTTTTAAAAGATTAGCTAATTCAGCTAGGTGCAATTATAATTCATAAAAAAGCGGCTGCATGAAAATGTTTCGACTTTTTGCAATAAATTTCAAATTTGTGTGTAAATAAGTAACAATATCTCAAATTTGACCGTCAAATTTGAGAGCAAGCCAAAGTAAAATATAACGCTAAAAAGACTAAATGTTACGAAAATACACATTATTTTATCAAATTTGGCCTTTTCTTGCGGTGAGACGAGTCAAATTTGACAAAACGGAAGCATCGGCGGGTTTGTTTGCGCGTTAATAAATTAATTACTATTTTATTGCTATAATACCGATAAATTTTATTACAAAGGAAAAATTATGTTTGAACTTAGAAAACTGCCTTTCGATCCGAAAGCAAACGCCGTCGTAAGCGAAGAAACCTGTAGTTACCATCACGGCAAACACCACCAAACCTACGTCAATAACCTGAATAATTTGATAAAAGGTACCGAGTTTGAGGGCGCTAGCCTCTTCGATATCTTAGTAAAAAGCTCCGGTGGCGTGTTTAACAACGCTGCTCAGGTCTATAATCACGACTTTTACTGGGACTGCATCGCGAAAAAAAGCCAAATGAGCGACGAGCTAAAAGCTCGCTTGGAAAAAGATATACCAAATTTTAAAGAGGAGTTTTTAAAGGCGGCGACTACGCTTTTTGGCTCCGGCTGGGCATGGCTGGTTTACAATCCAAAAGAGGACAAACTGCAAATCGTACAAACAAGCAACGCGCAAACTCCGGTAACTGACGGTCTCGTACCGCTTCTAGTCGCGGACGTTTGGGAGCACGCATACTACGTCGATCACAGAAACGCGCGCCCGGCGTATTTGGAGAAGTTGTTTGAAAACATCAACTGGGATTTCGTCTCAAGCGCTTACGAATGGGCGTTAAAAGAGGGGCTAAATTCGGTTAAATTTTACGTTTCCGAGCTTCACGGCGGTGCTAAATCTTGCTGCGGTTGCGGTTGTCATTAATGCCGAAAATTCGCCGGTTTCGCGAGCTTTTTAAGAGCGGCGATAAATTTGCGGCGGTTTGTTTTTCTAAACAAGCGTAAGCCCGCGAGTAAATTTAACCTTGAGCAACTACTCCTTCTTGGCTAAGTTTACTTTATATAAACTATTTTGAAGTAATATTCGAGTCTCATTTCACAAAAAAAGGACGAAAATGAAGAAGTTTTTAGTTTCATCTTTGGCGGCTTTTGCTGCAGTTGCTATGCTTAGCGGTTGCCACGCGCACAAAAGCGAGAGCGCAAACAAAGCGCAAATCACCAAATCAGAAGCTGAAGTGATTAAATTTACGGGCGTAAACGACCCGAAATACGTCGTTAGACTAAGCTCTACCGATAAATTTAACACCGCGTTGCTAGAAGACAGCAAAGGTCACAAAATCAACCTTAAAAATGCAGTCACAGCAAGCGGCACAAGACTAGCCGGCGACAACGGCGCCGAGATAACGTTTAAACGCGGCGAAGGTATCCTAAACCTTGAAAAAGGCGGCGAGGATATTTTCTTAAGATACGACGAATAAAAACTTTCCCGCCGAATTTTACGGCGGGGCTCTCTCCTGCTCAAATTTATCAAATTTAACTCCCGCAAAATCTCGTCAAATTTGAACTTTCGCTTGCTTTATGGCTTTATTTTAAATTTGCTCAAATTTAATATCTCTTATCAAAAACGGCTCTGTCTTAAAATTTATTAGCTCTCTATAAAATCCCCAAATATACGAGCTTTCAAAGCTATTTTAAACTTAAAAATGACATTTTCAAAATGTCCCGAGAGCAAATTTCGGTCACTAAATTTTAAGCCAACTTTGCCTATACTTTCGTCAAATTTATCACCAAAATTTAACGTAAGGAACGAAATGAAATTTATCCTAAAACGCGACGGCACGAAGCAAGAATACCTCCCGTATAAAATCCAAGACGCGATCAAAAAAGCCTTTGAAAGCGAGTCCAAAGAGTACGACGACAAGGTCTTTTTAGATGTGATGGGGCACGTGTTTGATAGCGAAGTTTTGAGCGTCGAGGACGTGCAAGACTACATCGAAAAGGCGCTTTTTAACGCGGGACACTTCGACGTGATGAAGAGCTTTATGCTCTACCGCCACACGCACAAACTTCAGCGCGAGCAAATTTTAGGACTAAACGAAGACACCACCTACATCAACTCCACTCAAACCATCAGCGAGTACATCAACGGTACCGACTGGCGAATTCTCGCCAACTCAAACACCAGCTACTCAAATGCCGGCCTCATCAACAACACCGCAGGCAAGGTCATCGCCAACTACTGGCTAGATAAGGTGTATAGCAAAGAAGAAGGCCTCGCGCACCGAAATGGCGATTATCACATCCACGATCTAGACTGCCTCACGGGCTACTGCGCGGGCTGGAGTCTAAGGGCGCTTTTAAACGAGGGCTTTAACGGCGTGCGCGGCAGAGTCGAGAGTAAGGCGCCCAAGCACTTTAGAGAGGCGCTTTATCAGATGGCCAATTTCCTAGGAATTTTACAAAGCGAGTGGGCGGGCGCGCAGGCGTTTAGCAGCTTTGACACTTATCTTGCGCCTTACGTTTTTCGCGACAAGCTAAGCGATAAAGAGATCAAAAAGGCGATAACGAGCTTTATCTTTAACCTAAACGTGCCGGCTCGCTGGGGCCAGAGTCCATTTACCAACGTAACGATTGACATCACTTGCCCGTCCGATCTGCGCGATCAGATACCTACGCGCGAGGATAGGCATATATTTAGCGATCTGGAGGACGCAGAGCTAGCGCAGGAGGCCGCTAAGCGCGGTTTTAACAAGCTAACCGATATGACCTACCGCGCCTTTGAGCCAGAGATGAACCGCATCGACAAGGCGTTTTACGAGATCATGACCGAGGGCGACAAGTGCTCGCAGCCATTTACTTTCCCGATCCCTACGGTAAATATCACCGAGGACTTCGACTGGGACAGCGAGGTGGCGAAGGTGCTTTTTGAAAACACGGCAAAAATGGGCTCGAGCTATTTTCAAAATTTCGTCGGCTCTCAGTATACGACCGATGAAAACGGCAACCGCATCGCAAACGACAAAGCCTATAAACCCGGCCACGTGCGCTCGATGTGCTGCCGCTTGCAGCTTGATTTACGCGAGTTGCTAAAGCGCGGCGGAGGGCTGTTTGGCAGTGCGGAGATGACCGGCAGTATCGGCGTCGTGACGCTAAATTTAGCTCGCTTGGGCTACCTATATAAAGGCGATAAAAAGGGACTCTACACGCGCCTTGAGTATCTGCTAAATTTAGCCAAATCCACGCTAGAAAAAAAGCGCGCCTTTATCCAGGAGATGTACGAGCGCGGCCTATATCCGTACACCGCACGCTATCTAAAGCACTTTAACAACCACTTTAGCACCATCGGCATCAACGGCATGAACGAGCTTTTGCGTAATTTCACGAACGACAAGGAAAATATCGCGACCGATTTCGGGCGAGAATTTGCGATCGAGATGATCGAGTTTTTACGCGGTAAAATTCGCGAGTTTCAAGAGAGCACCGGCAACCTTTATAACCTCGAAGCTACGCCTGCCGAGGGCACGACGTATCGCTTTGCTAAAGAGGACAAAAAGCGCTATCCGGATATCATCCAGGCCGGTTTTGGCGAAAATATCTACTACACCAACTCCACGCAGCTACCGGCAAATTTCACCGACGACGCGTTCGAGGCGCTCGATCTACAAGACGAACTGCAAAGCTCCTACACCGGCGGCACGGTGCTACACCTGTATATGAAGGAGCGTATAAGCTCGGCGCAGGCTTGCAAAGACCTCGTACGCGGCGTGGTAAATAACTACAAGCTACCGTATATCACGATAACGCCGGTCTTTAGCGTTTGCGCCAAGCACGGCTATATCAGCGGCGAGCATGAATACTGCCCGAAATGCGACGAGGAGCTTTTGGCTAAATTTAAGGCTGAAAATAGCGTAAAGTAGGATAAATTTGAGCGGCGAAGCTAGGCTTTACCGCTCAAATTTGACTCCGTGTTTCATATAAAATCAAAATTTAACTAAATTTGACCCCGTCCGAGTCAAAATAGGCGGGATCAAATTTGATCGTTTCTCGCCGAGCGCTTCCCTGCTCTCCGTGCTAGCTACTAAAATCAATCATTTCTCGCCAAGCGGCCAGTAAACGATCGGCTTAGCTCCGAGTCTTGCTTCGCCGTGATACATGCCAAGCTTATCTTTCGTCCACGCAAAGCCCGTGTGCCCGTGCTTGTCGATCGAGATGATGCCGCCGCTACCGCCTAGAGCTTTGACCTGAGCTACTGCATCTTCGGCGGCCTTTTGTACGTCTTGCGTTTTGTATTTATAAAGAGCCGAGACCTCGTGCGCGGCGTTTACGCGCATGTAGATGTCGCCCGTGCCGGTGCAAGAAACCGCCACCGAGTCGTTGTCGGCGTAGGTTCCCGAGCCGATTATCGGGCTATCGCCGATGCGGCCGGTCATTTTATTGGTCATGCCGCCCGTGCTGGTCGCTGCGGCTAGGTTGCCGTTTTTATCCAGCGCGATCGCGCCCACGGTGCCAAGATACGGACGCTCGTGTAAATTTAACGACGTCTTTTTTACCTTTTCGCTATCAAGTAGCAGCTTTTGCTTCTCTTTGGCCTTTTGCAGCGCGTCGTATCTAAACTGCGTGAAAAAATACTTCTGATCGACCATCTCTAGGCCGTTTTCTTTGGCGAGCTTGTCGGCTCCCTCGCCGGCGACTAGCGTATGCCACGTCTTATCCATCACGAGCCTGGCGCCTAGGATCGGGTTTTTGATATGCCGCGCCATCGCGACCGCGCCCGCTTTTTTGGTCGAGCCGTCCATGATCGAGGCGTCGAGCTCGTTAAATCCGTCGGCTGTAAATACCGCGCCCTTGCCCGCGTTAAAATTCGGATCGTCCTCAAGCACCATAATGGCCGCCGTTACGGCATCCATTGCGCTACCGCCCTTCTCAAGCACGGCTTGACCCGCCAAAAGCGCCCGGTTCATCGGCTCCTCGCGGATTTTAAATTCCTCCTTGGTTAGATCAAGCCCGCTGGTGCCGCCGTGAATGACGATGACTGGGGGAAATTTCTCCTGTGCATTCGCAGCCGTTAGCCCGAGCAGGGCCAAACTTGCCGCCATAAAAACGGCCTTTGAGAGTGAAAAGTGCTTCATGGAGTCTCCTTTGGGATAAAATTTAAAATAATATTATAATTTTATCTCTTAAGAATCAGTTAAAAATTTTCTTGCCTAACTGATAACTTATATAAAATTTATGAAGTAATTTTGGCTATTTATTTTTATCGTTAAATGCTAAATACAGTATACAGCTCACCTTACTGAGGCAAATTTACTCCAAATTTGGCTTCATTGTCGGCATGATTTATATCGGTGCCCGAGGTTGCAAATTTAAGCCCGCTAAGCGTCAAAATCGGCGCGCTGTCTGAATTATTGTAGCGTGATTGAGATGTAGTGTGATAAAAGCGCAGGTATTCTAATCTACGGATCAAATTTAATCTACCCCAGTTTCTTGCCCAGTATCGTTAGGTTCTCGAGTTTGCCGCCCATATCGCAGACTTCGGGTAGTTCGCCCCAGCGCGTAAAGCCGAATTTCCGCAAGCTTCTAGCTTTGCGGGAAAACATTTTTAACTCAAGCGTCCTAGATTGGCACGTCGCTCGTATTTGACGTCCGCCAAATTTACTATACCGAGTAATAGCACCTCTTCGGCGAGTTTATTTTGCCCTCGTCTTTTAGGGCTTTTATCGCTTTTTCGACCTCTTTTTTGTCTGCGTTTAGCGCCTGGGCGATCTCGCCGGCCTTCATCGGCTCCGAGTTTGCCAGTAGTTTTAGGATTTGCTCTTTCATTTTTTCTCCTTTTTAGCTAAATTTGCGGCTATGTTGTAGCAAATGCGGCTTTAAAAATACGCGTACCGCCGGGAAATGTCAAATTTGTGCCGCCAGAGCAGAATCGCGCTCAAATTTGGCCGCACGGTGCTGCTAAAATTTAAAATTCGCCTAAAATGCAGCGTCTATTTTCGCGCCGAATTTTGAAATTTACCCCAGTTTTTTACCCAGTATCGTTAGGCTCTCGAGTTTGCCGCCCATATCGCACTTCGGGTAGTTCGCCCCAGCGCGCAAAGCTGAATTTCGCAAACAAATTTAGACTAACGGCGTTGCTCGAAAATATCAGCGCGACGATGTTTTTGACGCCAAATTCGGGCGCGCGTTCAAGCATAAAATTTACCAGCCGTCCGCCCAGTCCTTTGCCGCGAGTGTCGGGTGCTGCGTAGACGCTGATCTCGGCCGTAATGCGGTAGCCCTCGCGCGGATGATAGTCGCCAAGGCTGCCCCAGGCTAAGATTTCGCCTTTTCGGCTTGCGGCGTCTATCTTTTGCGCGCCGAGATTTTTGCCGTTTGAGTCAAATTTTCTCTCGCAATCAGCTTTGTCGTCATTTCCCTCGCAAAGCTCGCGCAGCACGTATATCGGGCGATTTGCCGCCTCGTGTGCGTCAAACCACGCTTTGCGCTCCTCTATGCCGACTGGATGCAGCGTGGCCGTGGCGTTTCGCTCCAAAACGCTCGCGTTATAAATGCACGTGATAGCTGCCAGATCAGCCTTGACGGCGCGCAAGATTTCGTATTTTGCGTCGGCTGGATTTTCTTGCATCTTGAGGCCTTTTGTTAAATTTAACCGATTTTACGCCAAATTTGATTAAAAGCTGCAACTTCACGCCAAATTTAAACTGAAAGTATGCTCAAATTTTAGCGCCGTAAAGGCGCGGGTTTAGCCGCCGTAAAAAGGCAAAATTTGCGTCCAAAGGCGAAATCGCCGCAAATTTGAGCTATAATCTATTTTTAAATTTAACCTTGGATAAAGATTTGAAAATAGCGTTTTTTGACTCGGGTATCGGCGGGCTGAGCGTGCTCGCCGAAGCTTTGCGGCGGTTTAGCGGGGCGGAGTTTTTGTATTTTGCTGACGAGGATCACGTCCCATACGGCACGAAAAGTAGGGCCGAGATCGTGCGGCTAAGCCTCGATGCGGTCGGATTTCTGGTCTCGCGCGGCGCGGATGGGGTTGTCGTTGCTTGCAACACTGCCACGAGCGCGGCTATCTCGGAGCTTCGCGGCGCATTTAGCGTGCCCGTCATCGGCATGGAGCCCGCCGTCAAGCTCGCTGCGGACAGCTTCGGCGCGCGCCCGACACTGCTCATCGCCACGCCGCTAACGATCGCGGGTGAGAAGCTCGCGCGCCTCGTGGGGCGGCTGGAGTGCGAGACGTGGAGCCTGCCGCTGCCTTGCCTTGTGGAGTTTGCGCAGGATTTGGAGTTTGACTCACCCGCGGTTCGAGCCTATCTGCAGGGAGAGCTAGCTAAATTTGAGCTTGCGCGCCTGGGCTCGCTCGTGCTTGGTTGCACGCATTTTAACTATTTTAAGGACGTTTTGCGCGAGATTTTGCCGCCACAAGTGCGCATCATCGACGGTATCGACGGCACGCTAAATCGCCTAGCTAGCGAGCTGGGTGGGCGGCTAAAACTCGCGCGCGGCGAGGATTTGCCCTCGCGGAAGGTTAAATTTAACGTGGACGGGCTAGACGTAAGCGGTGGACAGAACGCAAGAGGTAAGAGCAGACAGTGCGAGGGGAGCGATGAAAGCTGTGGCGGCGAGCAGGGTGCAGAAGAGTACGACGGAGACGGTGGTAAAATTTACTATCCAAACGACAACAGCGTGGAGTATTTTTACTCGGGCAGGGCGCTAGATGCGGAGCAGTTACGCAAGGTGGAGATATTTTTAAAACGGCTAGATGCGATGCGAGAGATTGATTAGCGATATATTTACGGCGTGCCGTTTTATCAAATTTGGTGCAGGTTGCTAAATTTGATAAAAACGACAAAGGCTCATGAGCAAAAAGCGTCCATACGACGGCAATCAAAAGCAACACGGCCAAATAAGAAGATCGCGGCAAAATTTCGCATAGGCGTAGCGGCTCGGGTGCAAGGTTTTAAAAAATCAAAACGCATACAAAGCAAGTAAATTTAATATAGACAGCGATGTTAAATTTAACGCCGATTTATCGGCACACTCGTGTAAATTTAATGCAAATTTGCAAATTTACTAGCAAATTTGATGACCAAAAAAGACTCAAGCAAAAATCATAAGTAAAAATAAATTTGCCGCCTTTGGAGCAAATCAAAAACTTGGCGGCAAATTTAAAATAAGAGTTTAAATTTTTAACATGTGGCGGACATTATCTGAGCTTGTTGCACTCCTCTATCCGCCTTGCAAAATATATAAAACGCCAGCACGGCCGTCTCAAATAGCTGGTCGCAAGCGTTTTAAAAGAGCCGCTAAGCAAGCTAAATTTTACTTTTTAGCTTGCAGATACACCGATTCGAGCTTGGCTGCGACCTCGCGCAGATCGGCGATGCGGCTTTGGCTGGACGGGTGGGTGCTCAGTATCTCAGGCACGCTGCCACCGCTTTTTTGCGACATTTTGACCCACACGTTCACCGCCTCTTTAGGATCATAGCCCGCGCGTGCCATCAGCTCGGTGCCGATGTGGTCGGCCTCGCGCTCGTGGGAGCGAGAAAACGGTAGCGAGATGGTGTACTGTGCGGCCATATTCATAGCGCCGGTAGCTAGATCGCCCAGTCCTGCAGCCTGCGAAACGGCGAAAATGCCGACATTTTTGAGCATATCCGTGCTGGCCTGCTCGCGGCTATGTTCACGCAGTGCGTGCGCGATCTCGTGTCCCATGACTGCGGCTAGCTCGCCGTTTGTGAGCGATAGATTTTTGATGATGCCGCTATACACGACGATACGGCCGCCGGGCATACACCACGCGTTTATCGTGTTTTCGTCGATCACGTTTACTTCCCATTTCCACTTGAGCGCGTCCTCTCTAAACGCCCCGACCTGCGAGATCAAGCGTTTGGCGACGTCTTGCACTCTTTTGGTCATCACGGGATCGATGTTTAGCGCACCCTTTTTACGCGCGCCGCTAAGCGTCTGCACGTAGGCTTTGGCTGCGGCCTCGTTCATCTCCTGTTCGCCGACTAAAAACATCTGGCGTCTGTTTTCGCCCAGCGCGCCGCCGCTAGTCGAGCTAGTGAAGCAGCCCGTCAGCATCGTCGCGGTAAACACGGCGAGTAAAATAATTTTTCTTATCGTCATTTTTCATCCTTTGCGAGATTTTGGCGATTATACCGCTAAAACAGCTATAAATTCGTAAATAGGCGTTTAAATTTGGCTTAACGGCGGCAAATTTGTAAAGAAACGGCGGGTAAATTTGAGTTTTATTTTTGGCGGTTTTACGGATCTGCATTAAATTTGTGCGGGTCAAATTTGGCAAATTTTCGTGCCTGAGTCTGCTTTAGACGGCTCGGACGCGCAAACTAAAATTTAACCGTCTCCCGCGAGCCGTCAAATTTGGTGTGCATCAAATTTAAATAAAGCTAAAAGTTCGTCAAATTTGCCAAATTTACAGCCAAGCTATCCGTCAAATTTGCGTCCCAAAACGCTAAATTTGAGCGGCTGCTGGTATGAGCGCGAGCCAAATAACCCCGAGTCGCCGCGCAAGCAAAAGCTAAATTTAAAAGAGCCTGATTTACACCGGCTCGCTTTGTAAATTTTCATCGAGCTTGGCGCGCTTATACTCGATATTTTTTTCAAATTCCTTAAGTCTTTTGTGGATAGAGCGCAGCTCGGTGATGACCGTCCAGTTGTTCATAAACACCGCAAGCGACCCACGCACCTGAGAAAAGGCATTTACGACTTGCATCATCACGCCCAGAGTTATCGAGCCTGCGAGCACGCTAGGGCCCATCGCGATGAGCGGGACGATGACCATGCTTTGACCGAACATATATCTCCAGATATCAAAGTAACCGTAGTGTAAAAATAGCCTGTAATAATTGCGCTTTAGGCCCTGAAACAGCCCTTCGAGTTTCTCGGGCGCGCCGTAGTTTGCTTTGTCGTCTTCGGCGTATACGAGCTCTTTTCTAAACGCGGCTTCGACCTTTTGATTGTTGTACTCAAGGCCCGGTAGCTTGATACCCACGAACCACGAGATCGCTAGTCCTCCGATGCTGACCGTTAGCGCGATCCACACGAGCGAGCCCTCGCTTTTGCCGAGCACCGGTATATCGACTTGCCCGCTGAGCGCCCAAAGTATCGGGATAAAGGCGATGAGAGTCATCACGGCGTCGGCTACTTGCGAGCCTAAATTTTCCACCACTTTAGCAAAGCGGTAAATGTCTTCTTGGATACGTTGCGAGCTGCCTTCGATGTCGGTTTTGACGTTTCGCCAGTATTTTATGTAATCAAACGTCATCGCTTCGCGCCACTTAAACGTCCAAAGGCGCGTGAAATAGTTCGTCATCGTCGCAAGCAGGACGTACGGGAAGGCGATCTTGGCAAATCTAAGCACGCAGGTCCAAAAATCCTCTATCGTGTGATCTTTGACGTTTTGCAAGATATCGTAAAAGTCCTTGTACCAGTTGTTTAGGAGCACTATCATCTGCACTTGCGCGTAGGTTGAGATTAGCAGTGCCGCGAGCCCGAAATACGCCCACGCGGCCCATTTTTTATTCGCAAAAAACGACGAAAACATCTATTTGCCTTTAAATTTGAGATTTAGTCGCAAAGTATAGCAAAACCAGGCTAAATTTATGCGCGTTAGATTGCTGTTATGCGTATTACGTTAAAATCCGACGATTTTTTACAAAGGATGAAAATGAAAAAGACTATTTTGGGATTTGCGCTACTTACGGCGCTTGCGTCGGCGGTGCTAGGTGGCGAGACGATTGAAGTTTATAAAAGCCCGGACTGCGGTTGTTGCGGAAAATGGGGCGAGATAATGAAAAAAAACGGCTTTGAAATCGTAGAGCACAAAACGAACGCGATAATCGAAACGAAAAACAAATACGGCGTTCCGCTGGAGCTATCTAGTTGCCACACCGGTATAGTCGGAGGTTACGCTATCGAGGGGCACGTACCGGCCGAAGAAATAAAAGCCCTTTTAGCCGCTAAACCGGCTGACGTCGTAGGTATCTCGGTGCCGGGCATGCCGCTGGGAAGCCCCGGCATGGAGCAGGGCGGCATCGTCGAGGACTATGATGTGATCGCGTTTAAAAAGGATGGCACGAGCGAAATTTTTGCCAGCTATAAAAACGGCAAGAAGGTAAAATAATTTAGCGAGATCGGCGTAAAATTTACCAACGCCGCGGCCATCGTTTTACCGGGTTTCGCGGCGATTTTACCGCGAGACTATTTTTTTAAATTTAAGCGCCGTATCGCGTCAAATTTGGCGCAAAGTCAAGCTAATTTTAACCCCCGTTGCTGTATCATTAAGATAAATTTACAAAGGAGCGGGCGTGGCGAGACTAATTTTTATCCTGTTTATTTTGGGTTTTCTCACGTGGCTTTATATGGGCGGGACGACCAAAACGGTGGCTGATTACAAAGGTATGAGCCGCGAGGAGCTTGAGGCTTTGTGTCTTGAGAAAAAGGACAAAAAGGCCTGCCAAAAAATAGCGATCGACTTCGTAAACGGCGCGAAAGCAAACGGCGGCAAACCGCAGTTTTAGGACTTAACGCGTCAAATTTGACGGCGCAAACTTGGGTCAAATTTTATAAATTTAACCGCTAGCATTTTTGCGGTGCGGGTCTAGGCGCGTCAAATTTGGGCTCAAATTTAAATAATTTTCGCAAATTTAGACCAAAGGCCGCATAAAATAAGCAATATTTGTATTACAAGTTTAGCGCGGAGGTCAAATTTGTGCTCAAATTTAAACGGCGAGCAGGGCGCGCACGCCGCTAAAAGCGCCAAAACGCGGCAAAATAGCCTCCGCGACTATCGCTCGCGCTGCGGGCGGCAAAAATGCGCTTTCAGTTTAAAATTCCCGATTTTCTGCTATAATCGCCGCATTTCATTTTAATTTTTAAGGATTTTAATTGCACCCCAGTAGCGCCGACTCGCTTTTTATGATCGCTCTCGCGTTTTTCTTCGTATTTCTAAACGCTTTTTTCGTCTTATCAGAATTTTCCATCGTCAAAGTCCGCAAGACTCGCCTAGAAGAGCTTGTCAAGGACAAAGTGCCAAACGCAAAAACCGCGCTTGATATGTCAAACAACCTCGACACGTACCTCTCCGCCACGCAGCTAGGCATCACGCTAAGTTCGCTAGCTCTTGGTTGGATCGGCGAGCCTGCGGTCGCTAGGCTGATCGAGGAGCCGCTAAAAACATACCTTAATCTAAACGATATTTTAGTCCACACCGTTGCGTTTGCGATCGCGTTTACGCTGATCACGCTCATGCACGTGGTGCTAGGCGAGTTAGTGCCAAAGTCCGTCGCCATCGCAAAATCCGAAAAAGCAGTCCTAGCCATCGCGCGTCCGCTACACGTATTTTGGGTAGTTTTCTCGCCGCTTATCAAGACTTTTGATTTCTTAGCCGGCGTTTCGCTTAAAATTTTGGGCATCAAACCAGCCAAAGAGAGCGAGCTAGCCCATTCCGAAGAAGAGATAAAAATCATCGTCGGCGAGAGCCTAAAAGGCGGCGTTCTTGATAGCTTTGAGACTGAGATCATCAAAAATGCGGTCGACTTCTCCGACACGGTGGCTAAAGAGATCATGACTCCGCGCCGCGATATGGTTTGCATAAACAAGCAAAAAAGCTACGAAGAAAACATCAAAGTGATCTTTGACTCCAAATACACGCGCTACCCCTACATCGACGGCAGCAAGGACGCGATCCTCGGTATGATTCATATCAGGGATATCTTGCAAATCGATCTGGGTAACAAAAAGCGCGAATTTGACAGCATCGTGCGCAAATTCGTTATCGTGCCCGAAAACCTCTCGATATCTAAAATCCTCGTGATGATGAACAAGCAGCAAATCTCCGCTGCTCTCGTCGTGGACGAATACGGCGGCACGGCCGGGCTTCTTACGATGGAAGATATAATGGAAGAGATCCTAGGCGACTTTAACGACGAGCACGACGACGCCGACCCGCACTACAAAAAGATAAACGAAAATATCTACGAGTTTCAGGGGCGCTTTGATTTAGAGAGCGTCGAGGAGCTGATGGGGATAAGCTTCGCTGACGAGACCGAGGAGCTGACGATCGGCGGATACGTCTTTAATCTCATCGGTCGCTTGCCTGTCGTAGGCGACAAGATCGAGGACGAAAACTGCTACTACGAGGTTCGCAAGATGGATGGCGCCAGCATCTCTAGCGTCAAGGTACGCAGAAAAATCGAAGAAAAAGAGGACGAGGACTGAGTAAATTTACGCCTTGCTTTTGCGGGTGGGGCGTAAATTTGGTTTTAAATTTGAGGCGCGAAAGTGGATTTTCAAATTTAAGCCGGTCTAAAATTTAAAAACGTCGCATTTGAAACCAGCACAAATTTAAGCTATTTCGTCAAATTTTAGTTTGCGGCATTTGCGCTAAATTTATCGCCGTTTGGCTGACTATCGCGGGATTGCCGTTAAATTTGCGCAAAGCATAAATTTAAATTTGCCTTGCTAAATTTCAGCCGATTTTTCTCTCAGACTCTCTCAAAATCCGCAAATTTAATCTAACTTTTTAGCTTATTTTGATAAACTTCGCGAAATTTAATAAGAGATAAAAATTAAATTTTATATTTTGAAATTTATAAAACAAATTTAACACAGGAGGACAGATGAGAGTAGTTCAAGCGGAATTAATCTCCAAAACCGTCAGCGAGCTTTGCAAAGAGGCCTGTTACGTCGTGACGCCCGATATGAGAGCGGCTTTTGAAAAAGCTAGAGAAAACGAGAGCTCGCCGATAGGCAAGGACATCCTAGGTAAGGTACTCCAAAATGCCGATCTAGCCCAGAAGCGCGTCGCGCCGATCTGCCAAGACACGGGTATGGCGGTCGTGTTCGTCGATCTCGGACAGGACGTGCATATCGAGGGCGGATTTTTAGAAGACGCGATAAATGAAGGCGTAAAAGACGGCTACGTGGGCGGCTACCTGCGTAAATCAGTCGTAAACGACCCGATCTTTGAGCGTAAAAACACGACCAATAACACCCCCGCCGTCATAAACGTAAGGATAGTAAGAGGCGATAAAATCCATATAAAAGTGGCTCCAAAAGGCTTTGGTAGCGAGAACAAATCGGCTCTAAAGATGCTAGTTCCCGCAGACGGCCTAGAGGGCGTGAAAAAGGTATTTTTAGACACCGTTAAGCTAGCGGGTCCAAACGCCTGTCCTCCGATGGTGATCGGCGTAGGCATAGGCGGCACGATGGATAAGGCCGCGCTAATGGCAAAATACGCCGCCGCTCGCGACGCAGACAGCAAAAACCCCGACCCGAGGTACGCCAAACTAGAGGAGGAGCTACTAGAGCTCGCCTGTAAAACGGGCGTCGGACCGCAAGGTCTAGGCGGCGACACGACCGCGGTAAAAGTAAACATCGAGTGGTATCCGACCCACATCGCGGGCCTACCGGTCGCTATCAACATCAACTGCCATGCCGCTCGCCACGCCGAAGCTGAAATTTAAGGAGAAAAGATGTCAGAAGTAAAAAAGATAACCGCGCCGTTTGACAAAGAGGTCGTAAAAAGCCTAAAAGCGGGCGACAACGTACTAATAAGCGGCACCATCATCGCAGCCCGCGACGCCGCGCACAAGGCGCTAACCGAGACTTTGGCTCGCGGCGAGGCATTGCCCGTAAATTTAGCCGGCGAGACGATCTACTACCTAGGACCGAGTCCAGCAAAACCAGGCGACGTCATAGGCGCTGCGGGGCCGACTACTAGCGGACGCATGGACAAATACACTCCAACGATGATAAACGAAGTAGGCATCAACGGCATGATCGGCAAAGGATATCGTAGCGACGCCGTCGTCGAAGCGATGAAAAAATCGGGCTGCGTCTATATGGTCGCTATCGGGGGTGCGGGCGCACTAATCAGCCAAAGCATCAAAAAGTACGAAGTGCTAGCCTATCCAGAGCTTGGCCCAGAGGCGGTCGCGAGGCTTACGGTCGAGGACTTCCCAGCTATCGTAGCGATCGATAGCGAGGGTAATAACTTCTACGAAGTCGGACAGGCTCCGTATAAAAAAATATAAATTTATCGGCGCGGGTTATCGCTAGCTCGCGCCTTGATCTCCCCGCCGCTCTTGGTTTGCGTGCCGTTTGAAAGCAGGCAAATTTGAAACCAAACGGCGCGAAAATTCTCAAATTTTATGCTTAGTCTTTAAAAATTTTGCCGTAATTACTCGGATACGCTTTTTTCAAAGATTTCTTGATCTTGGCCTTTAGCGAGCCTCCGTCGCTAAGCTTTACGTCGTCGATTAGGCAATCTTTATCGCAGATTAGGCGCAAAGTTACATCCCGTTTTTCGCCGAATAGCTCAAATTTCACTCGCACTTCATTCTCTGAGACCGCTTTTGCGCTAAAGTTTTTGAGCTCGTCAATATCTTGCGCGTCTATAAAAGGGTCGGCGTCTAGATCGGACGATACGTGCTCTATGCCGCTTAGACGTCCCAGCGCAGAGCCGAACTGATCGTAAATCAGCCCGTCAAGCTCGGGCGTTAGCCACTCTGAGGTTATAGGTTGCACTTCGCCGTTGCCGTAGTTTGTTTGGTAAAAATCGATTACCGTTTTTTCCATTAGCCCGGCCTTCGTCGTTTGGGCGCTTAGATTTGCGCCGCCGAGTCCGCAAAAAATCACCGCCAAAAGGCAAAATTTAGATACTTTCATGACCTTCCTTTTAAATTTGGTAGTTGCGTGATTTTAGCATTATTGGGGTTAAAATTTACTCATCTTTGCGGGATTTGGTTTGGCGTAATAAATTGCGAGTCAAATTTGAGCGAACCGGCGTTAATCTCAAATTTGCACTAGCCTTCGAGCCGTCAAATTTTACTCGGACGGCTCGTTAAATTTAGCGGGATCACTCCGTAGTGCTGTTTATGTAGCTGTTTTCGGAGATCTGCGTCCAGACCCTAGCCTTTTTCATAAAGGCTTTTTGTGAGTCCAAAATTTCCTTAAACGTCGCGTCTTTGGCCGAGAGCTCGTCTAGGATCTCATCCGTGGCTTTGCGCAGCGCGGCGATGATCTTGGGTGGAAACGAGGCGATTTTTACGTCCGGATGCTCGCTTTTAATTTTATCAAGTACTAGCGAGTTTTGATAGACCGCCGACTCGTAGACGTCGGCCGCTACGGCCTTGGTCGCGGTTTCTACGATAGCTTGCAGGTCGGCGGGCAGCTTGTCCCAGAATTTTTTATTTATATAAAATTCATTTTCGCTAGCAGGCTCCTGCCAGCCGGTGTAGTAAAATTTAGCCACCTTTTGAAAGCCGAAATTTATATCGATCGCAGGGCAGACCCACTCGACGGCGTCGATCGTGTTCATCTCCATCGCCATGTATAGCTCGCCGATCGGGATCGTGTTGATGTTTACGCCTAGCTTTGCCATTATCTCGCCTCCAAGCCCGGTCATGCGCAGTTTTAGCCCCTTGAGATCGTCCGTGCTCTTGATCTCTTTTTTAAACCAGCCGCCCATCTGCATGCCAAAATTTCCGCCGTGAAATGTCACGATGCCCTGCTCGTTAAAGACCTTTTGCGCGAGCTCCTTGCCTCCGCCGTACGCGTACCATGCGTCCTGCTCGGCCTTGTTCATACCAAAAGGCACGGTCGTAAAGAGCATGAGCTTGGCATCCTTGCCCTTATAAAAGTAGCTCGCGGTGAAAGCCGCGTCGTACTGGGCGCTTTTGACCATATCAAGCAGCGCAAACGCCGCCTTGTGCTTGGACGGATAGTCGACGCGAACCTCTATACGGCCGTCGCTCATCTTTTCCACGAGCTCTTTAAATTTTTTCGGAGCATCGCCTAGTACGGGCACGTTGCTCTCGTAGGTGGAGGCGAGTTTGATCTTGTATTTTTCCGCGGCCTGCGCGCTAAACGCCATCGCCGCGCACAGAGCCAGCGCTGAAAATAGTTTCATTTTTTCTCCTTTCGGTTTTAAATTTACCGATTATAGAGTTTTGTATTATACTTTTTGATTAATTTTAAAATTTAAGCTACAAAAATTTATGGCAAATGAGTAAAAACGTAAATAAATTTACAAAATGTTACGAAAATTAATTTTTATGTTTCAGTGATCGGGGGCGGTTTAAATTTGCACAACAAATTCGGCATAGTATTTTGGCGTTAAATTTGAGCGTGTTTTGCGGTCAAATTTAATAATACCCAAGACACATCGTCTCGGTTAGCTTTATGCGCTTTTCAAGCGGCGCAGGCGAGAAAAACGAGCACTTTTCGATGTAAATTCGGTAGTCGTAGTCAAGTCCGAAGTCGTCGTAAAATTTCTTTAAATTTATAAATTTTATCCCGCAAATTTCGCGTAGCTCGAAAAGCGGGTAGAGTTTGGAGCCGTTTTTGGCGACTAGATGCGAGGGCGCTAGCGTCGTAAACGAGCAAAATGCCGATGTGAGCACGAGTCCGGCTAGATCGCTACAGCGCGCGGCGGCCTGCTTAAAACGCTCCGGAATGCATTTTTTATGCAGAAAAACGATGCGCGAGTTTTCAAATTTAGCGCAGATCGCGCCGCTCCAAAACAGATACGCATTGCCCGAAATTTCGGCATTTCGCGCAAATTCACAGCCAAGAACGTAATCATCCAAAAACTCGTTTGGCGCAAGGGTGATTTTCATATTTTCCGTGCCTTTCTTGCGGGAAATTATAGCGAAATTTGCTTTTTTAGCCGTAAATTAGATAATATTCGCCCAAATTTTACAAAGGACGAAAATGAAAAAGGTTATCTCTACAAAAGACGCCCCACAAGCGATCGGACCGTATTCGCAGGCGATTGAGGCAAACGGATTTCTGTTTATTTCAGGACAGCTTGGTGTTACGCCGGAGGGCAAATTTGCGGGCGAGGACGTGAGGACTCAGGCAGAGCAGTCGATGCTAAATTTAAAGGCGATTTTGGCGCAGGCGGGGATTGGCTTTGAAAATGCGGTAAAAACGACGATTTTTCTAGCAGACATCGAGGACTTTGCGGCCGTAAACGAAATCTACGCTAAATTTTTTAGCGAGCCGTATCCGGCTAGAAGTACGATCGCCGTTAAAACGCTGCCAAAAGGCGGTCTAGTCGAGATCGAGCTCATCGCGGCGACGAAGTAAAATTTAAAATCAAGGAAAAAAATGAAAAAGGTTATATTTGCGCTCGCGGTCGTTTTGATTGCGGTTTTGGGCGTCGCATTTTACGGCTCGTCTAAGGCCAAAGAGTCCTACGATAGGGGCGTGGCGAGGCTAACTAGCGAGACGCTCAAGCTTGGATTTTTTAATATAAAAGCAAACGCGGTAGAAAACGACTACGACAAAGGGCTGTTTAGCTCGCGCGCGGTGCTAAAACTCGAGCTCACCGACGGCAACGATCCGATCAAATTTGAAGCCAAAACGACGCTAAAGCACGGATTTGCCGAGCTAGTTAGCGGATTTAAGGCTCATAGCGACGTCAAAGCGCTAACGCCCGAAGCCGCGCTCTCTATAAAGAAATTTTTCGGTACGGACGAGTTTTTGAGCATCGATGCGCTGATAAAATTTGATAAAACCCGCGACGTGACGTTAAATTTGGCCGATATCAAAACAAATGAAGATGACTCTAGCTTCGTAATCTCAAAGCCGTTTGCAAAGGCGCAAATAAAAGAAAATAAGATAAAATCCCTAGAATTCGGCTTCGGTAAAATCGGCGGCGATACGGACGGCGTGGATAAGGTCGATATAGAAAACGCCTCCATGCTAATCGAGCTTAACGACTTTAAGGGCTTTGACGATCTTGTCCCGTTTATAAACATACAAACCCCTTACGAAAATATAGCTAAAATCGGGCTAAAGGCCGAGAAAATAAGCTTTAACAGCGCTAGGGGCTATGATTTTCCAAAATCGGTCGACATTACCGGCATGTCGTTTTTGACGCAGATAAAGCAAAATGCAGACGCAAATCTCCTCGATACGCTTACCGACGTGAGTCTAGGCGCGCTTGACGTAGACGGCAAAAAGGCATTCACGCAGCTAAATTTGAGCCTAAACGAGAAAAACGTAAACAAAGAAGCGATGGCGATGTACGTCACTGGCCCGAAAGAGTCGGCTCTTTATAAGATTTTGATGAGCAAAAACTACGTGATGGAGATTAAAAATTTTAGCTTTAAAAACCCAAACGGCAAAGAGCTAAAATTTAATGCCGTTGCCGATGCGTCAGGGCTCGGCGCGGAAAGCAAAACGCTACATGACGACGTAGATATCCAAACGGCGCTAAAAGCGGTCAAATTTGACGGCGAGATAAAGGTGCAAGCCGCTTCTATAACGGAGTTTTTGAGCGCGTATAAAGGGCTAATGGCCGATAGCGACTTTAACCAAATGATGGACGGCATCAAGCCTTTTGAGGAGCGCGTAAATTCGCTTTTTGCCAAAGACGGCGAGTATATGAGCGCCAAATTTAAACACGACGTCGGTAGCGACGATCTGCTCGTAAACGATAAAATTTCGCTCAAAGAATTTATAATGAGCCTAATGGCGAACTGATTTCGTTTTATTTTTAGCGGACGATAGTGCAAAATTTACTGCTTCGTCCGCTAAATGAATTTTATTTTTTGCTTATATATTAAAGTAAATTTCTGTAATAGATTAAATTTAATAAAACGCCCAACAAAAAATCTCTAAATTTTATTCTCGACTCTCTTATTCTTCAGTTTCTTTTAAGCATCCTATCTGTATAATTCGAGTTCACGAATTGAGAAACCACCTTTAA
>CAUQOI010000024.1:0-21174 GCA_963519525.1 uncultured Campylobacter sp. | reverse complement strand
CCGCCTTCGACGACGAGAGATTCCGGATTTACGCTATCGCCGTAGATCGGTTTTAGCGTAGCGTCGTAGTTTTTGTGGAAGAAATTTTCCTTGCCAAGCTCAATGATCTCGTTATTTAGCCACTCAAGCAGCGCTTTGTTGCCTTTTTTTACCGCAGGCGCTATGACGTCAACATCGCCTAGAGCTTCGATACCGACGGTAAAGCCGGGATTTTCCTTGGCCCACGCAAAAAGCAGCGCGTTATCGTGCGCTAGCGCTACGCCTCTTTTATCGACCAAAGCAGCGAAGGTTTCCGTGTTTTGGTCGTATTTTATAAGCTCGATGTCAGGGTGATTTTTCGTGAAATACGCGTCCGCGGTCGTGCCCTTGTTTACGATTAGTTTTTTGCCTTTTAGCTCGTCCACGCTTTTTATGACCGCACCGTCCGGGCTAACTACGCCAAGTGATACTTTCATATACGGAAGCGCGAAATCAACGACTCTGGCGCGCTCAGGGGTTTTGGTGAAATTTGCCAAAGTGATGTCGACCTTGTCGGCTACTAGCACTTCTACGCGGCCTGCTGCTTCTACGAGCTCAAATTTAACCTTGCTCTCATCGCCCAGCAGATCCTTTGCGATGCGTTTGGCGAAGTATATGTCGTAGCCTTGGTTTTTGCCCTCTTTATCGACGTAGCCAAACGGCGGTTTGTCGCTAAAGACGCCCACGCGCACGTATCCGCGCTCTTTGATTTTAGCCAAAGCGTCCGCTTCGGCAGCCTGCAAATTAGCCTGACCCGTTAGAAAGACGGCGGCGAATGTTGCCAAAAATGAAAACAGAAGTTTTCTCATTCTTTCTCCTTTAAAATAAAGTGCGCAAAATATACAAAAGCTTGACTAAAATGCGACTAAATTTGTAGTTTTCAAGACGGCTAGCCCAGAGAAAAATCAAATTTTGTTTAAAAACGTAACGCTAAATTTAAAATGGAGTGTAAAATTTACTCAAAATAAATTTATAAATTTAATTTTAAATTTAAGAAACGGCTAGAGGATTAAATTTGCGCGGGTTATTTTGAGTAAATTTGAGCTAAAGTAGGGCGATAAATTTAAGTTGTTTAAATGATAAAGACGCAAGGTTTTAAAAGCTAAATTTGACGAAAAACTCTCAAATTTAGCCTAAAAAGATCAAATTTAAAACCCCTAAAACGAAAATAAATTTAAAAATTTCTTCGCGCGTTCGCTTTTTGGATGCGTGAAAAAGGCCTCGGGCTCGCTCTCCTCGACGATTTTGCCCTCATCCATAAAGACGATACGATTCGCCACCGAGCGGGCAAAGCCCATCTCGTGCGTTACGATCAGCATCGTCATGCCCTCTTTGGCGAGATTTATGACGACGTCTAGCACCTCGCGCACGATCTCTGGATCCAGCGAGGCCGTTATCTCGTCAAATAGCATGATCTCGGGCCTCATGCAAAGCGCGCGCACGATAGCGATGCGTTGCTTTTGCCCGCCGCTAAGCTCCTTTGGATAGGCGTATTTTTTGTGTTTTAGGCCTACTTTTTCCAGCCACGCCTCGGCCTCTTTTTCGACCTCTTCGCGGCTTCTTTTTTGCGCTTTTACGGGGCCTAGCACGATATTTTCGATGACGTTCATATGGTCAAACAGCTCGTAGTTTTGAAAAACCATGCCCACTTTTTGCCGGATTTTGATCCAATCTTTGTAGTCTTTATCGATCTTTTCGCCGGCTATCTCTATCTGCCCGCCGTCAAATGGCTCAAGGCCGTTTATGCAGCGCAGAGTCGTGCTTTTGCCGCAGCCCGAGGGCCCTAGGATCACGACTACTTCGCCGTTTTTGACGCTGAGGTCGATGCCTTTTAGCACCTGCGAGTCGCCGTAAGATTTGCTTAAATTTGAGAGTTTTAAAATTTCGCTCATTTGGTTCCTTATGCCCATCTGTTTTCAAGTATCTTGGATAGTTTTGAGATAGGATAGCAGACGAGAAAATATAATAAAAATATAAAGCCGTATATCCAAAACGGCACGGTCGGATTTGCCGTTAGGCTCGCCGTTTCGATCGTTTGCTGCCCGACTTTTAGCAGGTCGGGCACGCCGATGAGGGCGACGATCGGGGTGGTTTTGATGATACGGCTTAGCAAATTTACGCCCGCGGGCACTAGGCGGCGGGTGGCTAGCGGGATCACGACGTAAAGATAAATTTGAGTCTTGCTAAGCGCCAGAGCAGCCGCGCTTTCAAACTGATGCCTCGGTATCGAGACGATCGCGCCGCGCACGATATCCATCATCTCAAACACGCCCCACAGGCTAAAGACGATGAGCGAGGCGTTAAATTTGGAAATATCTAGCCCAAATGCCTTGCTCGCGCCGTAGTAAAACAAAAATAGCCAGACGATTTGGGGCATTATGCGTACGATCTCGAGGCAAATTTTTAGCACGAAAAAGATAAATTTGTTTTTCGAGCTCATAGCCACGCCCAAAAACGTACCTAAAACAAGAGAGATGGCGATCGAGATGGCCGAGATCTGCACACTCATCCACAGCCCCTCTAAAATCAGCCGCTTTAAGACCAGCGGGTCGAATAAAATACTAACTCCGTCCAACTCTCATCCTTCTTTCAAGCCAAAATAACGCCAAAGATATCGGCAAAATGATAATCAAATAGCTAACTACGAGCATAAAAAGAGCCTCATCGGTCATGTAGTAAAGCCCGATGATGTCCTTTGTCGCATAGACCAGGTCGGGCAGGGCGATGATACTGATGACCGAGGTTTCTTTGATGAGAAAGATGACGTTAGCGGCGATCGAAGGGATCGAGACGCTAAAGGCCTGAGGCAAGATAACGTAGCGTAAAATTTGCCCCTGCGTGAGCGCGACGCTAAGCGCTGCCTCGATCTGCGTCTTTTTTACTGCTTCAAAGCCGAGCCTAAAGCTCTCCGCCATATAGCTGCCGCCTAGAAACGCAAGCCCTGCGACTGCGCAGGTAAAGGCGCTCAAATTTAACCCAAATTTGCTAAGTCCGTAGTAGAGGAAAAAAAGCTGTATAAGCAGCGGCGTGTTTCTAGAAACCTCGATGTAGCCGTTTACGACGGGCGTTAGGACCTTGATCTTGTAAAATTTAACCAGCGTGCAAAATATGCCGATAACAAGCGAGAGCAAGATGCCGTAAAGCGAGAGCTTGACGGTGAAAATGCCTGCTTTTACGAACATCGGCGTAAATTCTTTTATAAACTCAAAATCCATAAATTTTTTAGCTTCTTTTTGATAATTTCGCGAGATTGTAGCGAAAGCAAACTAAATTTAAAACTAATTTTGTATGATTTATTTTAAAATTTAAGCTTGCAAAAGGTATCATAACTCCTAAATTTTGATAGAAATTATTTAAATAAAGGACGAATTTGAGAGCGTTTGCAGAGTGGGAAAAACAAGAGCTGATATTTTTATCGCTTCCGCACGAAAACACCGACTGGAAGCCGTATCTAAATGAAATTTTAGACGCTTACGAGAGGCTTGTGGCAGCTATCGTGCCGTTTCAAAAGGTCGTTTTGATCTGCCCTAATGAGAGCATTTTTCGGGAGCGATTTGCGAAATTTGATAACGTAGAGTTCGTAAAAATCGATACCGACGATACGTGGATACGCGACTACGGCATGATAGACGTAGAGGACGGCGCGAAAATCGTCAGCTATGATTTCAAATTTAACGCTTGGGGCGGCAAATTTGAAAGCTCGAAAGATAATGCCGTCAATTTGGAGCTAGCTAAGCGTTTTAAAAGTGATTTGCGAAGTATCGATCTAGTACTTGAGGGCGGCAGTATCGATTTTAACGGGCGCGGCACGCTACTAACTACCGAAAAGTGCCTACTAAACGACAACCGCAACTCTCATCTAAGCAAAGAGCAGATCGAGGCGCGGCTTAAGGAGCTTTTTGGCCTTGAGCGCGTAGTGTGGCTTAAAAACGGCTTTATAAAGGGCGACGACACCGACAGCCACGTCGATACTCTGGCACGCTTCATTGCTCCTTATACCATCACTTACGCCTCATGCGACGATCCAAATGACGAGCATTTCGAGGAGCTTGCCGCGATGAAAAAAGAGCTTGAAAGCACGGGCTTTAAGCTCGTGCCGCTGCCGCTTCCTAAGGCTAAATTTTACGGCGGCAAGAGGCTTGGCTGCACGTACGCCAATTTTATCTTTATAAACGGCGCCGTTATCGTTCCGACGTACAATGATGATGACGATAAAATCGCGCTCGATCGACTCGCACAGGAGCTGCCTAACCATAAGATAATCGGCGTGGATTCGCTCGTTTTTGTACGTCAAAACGGCTCGCTACACTGCTCGAGTCAAAACAAGTATAGCGGCGCGAGCGAAGGCGAAAGCGAAATCTAAATGCAACTAAACGATGCTAGCATAAAAAGGCAAAATGAAATTTTAGGTCGCAGAGCCGTGATAGTCGCGGGCGTGACGGCATTTGCATTGGCCGTGGTTAAATTTGCCGCGGGTTTGATCGGCGGTTCGGTAGCAGTGCTTAGCTCGGCGATCGATTCGATGCTTGACCTGCTAGTTTCCGCGCTAAATTTCTTCGCCATCCGTAAATCCCAGGCTGCGCCCGATGCTAGATTTAACTTCGGCTACGCCAAGCTAGAAGCGCTTGCGGCGATGTTTGAGGGCGTTTTGATCGTAGGTGCGGGTGCGTTTATACTTTACGAGAGTGTGCGTAAGCTGCAAACGGAGCAAGCGCCCGTAGATACGGCTTTTTCGCTCTATGCGATGGCGCTATCGGTCGCGGTTACGGGGCTGCTGGTCGCCTACCTCTCCCGCGTCGCTCGCCGCACGAGAAATTTGATCGTTAGGGCCGACGCACTACACTATAAAAGCGACCTTTTTAGCAACCTAGCCGTTATCGCCTCGCTTATCTTGGTCGAATTTACGGGATTTGCCGCGATAGACGCCGTTTTTGGTATAGTGATTAGCGGCTACATCGCCGTTAGCGCGATAAATTTGATGAAAGAAAGCGTAGGCGTGCTGCTAGACCGCGCGCTAGATCCCGAGATAACGGCGCAAATCGAAGAGATAATCCGCTCGCGCCCTCAGATAGCAAGCTATCACGGCCTAGCTACCAGAAAGAGCGCAAACATCTGCTACGTCGCGGTTCATCTAGTCTTTAACCGCGAAATTTCGCTTTACGACGCGCACAAAATTTCAGATGAGATAGAAGCCGCTATCAGGGCTAAATACGGTGAGTTTGAGTGGCAGATCACTACGCATCTTGATCCGTGCGACGATCAAAACGGCTCGTGCGAATGCTAAATCAAAGGAAAAATATGAAAATTTTATTCGTTTGCCACGGAAATATCTGTCGCTCGACTATGGCGCAGTCCGTTATGCAAAATTTGAGCGAAAAGGCGGGTCTGGCGGGGCGCCTTAGTATCGACTCGCGCGCCACGCACGAGGACGAGATAGGTGAGCCGCCGTACTACGAAACGGTGCGGGTTTTGAAACAAAACGGCGTGCCCGTGACGCCTCATAAAGCAACCTTGATAACGCAAAAAGATTTTGATAGTAGCGATCTTATCTTGATAATGGACGATGAAAATTTAAGGACTTTGAAGCGTAAATTTGGCGCTGAGGCTAAATTTGACGAAAAAGTAAAATTCCTGCTCGAATTTAGCGAGGCCTCAAGCGGCAAAATAATCGCCGATCCATACTACACCCGCGATTTTGAGCGGTGCTACGACGATGTTTCGCGCTCTTGCGTGGGCTTGCTTGAGAGGCTAAAGCAAATTTTATAAGCGGCTAGAGCGGCAAAATTTAGCTTGCCGGCCGGCCGTTCAAGCCCTAATTTATCCCCGCTTTGATATAATTTTGGAATTTTAAATCGTAAGGAAAAATATGAAAGTAGCGCTAATCCAACAAAAATTTCACGGCACCAAAGACGCGACCGTGCAAAGGACGCTCGAGCTCGTACGCGAAGCTAGCGGCGGCGGGGCGGAGCTAGTCGTGCTTCAGGAGCTGCACCAGACGCAGTATTTTTGCCAGAGCGAGGAGACGAGGTTTTTTGATCTTGCCGAGGGCTGGGAAAACGACGTCAAATTTTGGGGCGAGGTAGCGCGGCAAAACGGCGTCGTGCTCGTCACTTCGCTCTTTGAAAAGCGCGCGGACGGGCTGTATCACAACACCGCGTTCGTCTTCGAAAAAGACGGCAGCGTCGCGGGCAAATACCGCAAAATGCACATCCCCGACGACCCGGGCTTTTACGAGAAATTTTACTTTACTCCGGGCGACATCGGCTTTGAGCCCATCGATACGAGCGTAGGCAGGCTAGGGCTTTTGGTGTGCTGGGATCAGTGGTATCCCGAGGCTGCGCGCCTCATGGCTCTGCGCGGCGCGAAGCTACTCATCTATCCGACCGCGATCGGCTGGTTTGAGAGCGACGAGGAAGAGGAAAAATCGCGTCAGCTAGAGGCGTGGGTCGCCGTGCAGCGCGGGCATGCGGTCGCAAACGGCCTGCCCGTGATCGCCGTAAACCGCGTGGGCTTTGAAAAGGACGAGAGCGGCGTGATGGACGGGATCAAATTTTGGGGCAACAGCTTTGTTTTCGGCGCGCAGGGCGAGGAGCTTTTCCGCGCCGATAGCCAGAGCGAGCTGTGCCGCATCGTCGAGATCGATATGACCAGGAGCGAAGAAGTGCGCAGGATTTGGCCGTTTTTGAGAGACCGAAGGATAGATGCATACGCAAATTTAACAAAAAGATTTATCGACTGAGGCTTGTCTCGCGAGCGCTTTTTACGGATTTCGTTAAAATTTGACTCGATAGGCTACATGCCTTATCTTCGTCAAATTTTAACTTCAAAACCCCAAAAATCATCTCACGATACTTCGCCTTAACTTTTTCTATTCAAATTTGAACTCAAATTTGCAAATTTGGCTCGCCGAGGCCCGCACCTTAAAAATCCTAAAATTAAGCCGCTATACAAATAAATACAACTTAACAACATAAATTTTAACCAAACCAAATTTAGCACTTTCGCGGTGCGGGTCTCGGCCGGTAAAATTTAAAAAATTATCCAAATTTGACCACGCCCAAATGCCATGCGAAAATACCGCTGTTTAAAGCCAAATTTAGCCTTTCTTAGTAAAATACCGCCCAAGAGTTGCGGGACAACTATTATTTATACAAGGCATTTCATGCAAAGACGCGATTTTTTAAGAAACACTGCGATTTTAGGCGCCGTTATGGCAACTCCGAGCACCGTTTTTGGAGGCAGCAAGGCCGTGGGTAACAAGAGGGTTTTTGACGTAACTCTAAATCACGAAATTTTAGAGGCGGGCAAGAAAACCAGGCTGTGGATACCGCTGCCGTTCATCAGAGAGTATCAGAGCGTGAGCGACATCAAATTTGACGGCAATTTCGCCAATCCGTCGGTGAACTACGACGCGATCCCGACGCTTTACGTGGATTACGCCGAGGTGGCAAAGCCGGCGCTTAGCGTTAAATTTAGAGTCGAGACCTTTGAGCGAAACACCGACTTTAGTAAGGTCAAATTTAACCCGAACGAAAAGCTAAGTCCTGAGACAGAGTTTTATCTAAAACCTACTCAGCATATCCCAAATGACGGCATCGTAAAGCAAAAAGCCGAAGAAATAACTAAAGGCGTAAAAGGCGATCTGGAGCGCGCAAAAGCGATCTACACGTGGGTGGCAAACACCATGCAGCGCGATAACAGTATCCTAGGCTGCGGCACGGGCGACGTAAAAGCGATACTTGAAAGCGGCAAGCTGGTGGGCAAATGCACCGACATAAACTCCGTATTCGTAGGGCTTTGCCGCGCCGTGGGTGTCCCTGCGCGCGAGATTTTCGGTATCAGAGTAGGGCAGAGCAGATTTTCAAACGAGATGGGAAAGGCCGATGAGAAGGGGCTCGCAGCGATCTCGGGCGGTCAGCACTGCAGGGCTGAATTTTATCTAAAAGGCTACGGCTGGATCCCTGTCGATCCCGCAGACGTCGCGAAGGTGCGCCTGGGCGAGAAGCTAAGCAACGACGATAGCAAGCTCGCCAAAGTACGCGAGTTTTTGTTCGGCAACTGGGAGATGTGCTGGATCGGCTTTAACGACGCGCGCGACTTCGTCCTATCGCCAAAGCCCGCGGAATTCCCTCTAAACAACTTCGGCTATCCTTACGGCGAAGTGGACGACAACGTGCTAAATTACTATTCTCCGAAAGATTTTAGCTACGACTACAAGTCTCAAGAGGTCAAATGAAGGGCTTTTGGCTAGCTCTGGCGTCGGTTGCGAGCGCGCTGGCGGCGACTCTTTGCTGTCTGCCCGCGCTTTTATTTTTGATTTTCGGCGCTTCATTTAGCCTGCTAAGCTTGGAGGCTATAGAGAGCTTAACCGAGCTGAGGCCCTATTTTACCGCACTTGCCGCGATCTGCTTTGCGGCGAGCGCGTTTTATTTTTTCAAAAAGCCAAAATCCTGCGATATCGCAAATCGCCGCAAAAAGTGGATTTTCATCTACGTTTTTTTAGCTATTTTTGTGATTATTCTGCTATCATACCCCGAAGTTTTAGGAAAAATTTATGAATAAAATTCTATCTATTTTACTGCTTGCAAGCGTGGCATTCGCAAATCAAAATTTCATCATCAAAGTCGAGGGAATGCACTGTCCGCTGTGTACGGCGATGGTGCGAAAAGCCCTGCTAAACGTCGACGGCGTCATCAGCGCCAAGGCTAGTCTGCACGACAAAACCGCCCGCGTCGAGACGAAAGACGGCGTGAGCGAGAAGCAGCTGCTAGATGCGGTGGCGACGACGGGCTACACGGGCGAGATAGTCAAGTAAATTTAAGGAGCAAACATGCAAAAAAACGAGGTTATGAACGATTTTAAGAAGCTGTGCGAGATACCGCACTGCAGCTGCGAAACGGAGCAGATGAGGGAGTTTTTAGCGGATTTTGCGCGCTCCCAGGGCTTTAGCGTGAGCGTCGATGAGGCAGGTAACATCCACACCATAAAGGGCGAGCCTAAAATCTGTTTGCAAAGCCACTACGACATGGTCTGCGTGGGCGCGGCGCCGAATTTACAGCTCATTGAAGAGGACGGCATCCTAAGGGCGAAAAACTCGACTCTGGGCGCTGACGACGGCATCGGCGTGGCGATGATGATGGGCGCGATGAGGGAGTTTGCGAATTTAGAGTGCTTATTTACCAACGACGAAGAAGTCGGGCTCGTGGGTGCAAACGCCTTTAAGGGTAAAATTTTATCGCCTAATTTGCTAAATTTAGACAGCGAAGAGGACGACCGCGTGACGCTGGGCTGCGCGGGCGGCATAAACGTAAGCGCAAAAATCGGCGGACAGACCGTCAAAAAGAGCGGTAAAATTTACGAGATCGGCGTTACCGGGCTTAGCGGCGGGCACTCGGGTAACGAAATACATAAAAATATCCCAAACGCAACGAAGCTGCTAGCGAAATTTCTCGCCGAGGAGGGCTGCGAGCTAATCAGCCTGGATTTTGGCGAGAGGAGCAACTCGATCCCCGCAAATGCCGTGTGCAAGGCGCTGTGCGCACATGAGCCGGCGCAGCGTGGCCTAGCGTGGGTAAAGAGCCTAGGCGAGGGCGAAGCCGACGTGCTGGTAAACAGCGGCAAAATTTTGGCGCTAATTAACTCATTTGCCCAGGGCGTGCGCAGCTATGACACGCAGCTTGGCATGGTAAACGAAAGCATAAATCTCTCGACCGTTAAGCAAAAAGAGGGCGTAATCGAGTTTGATTTTTTTGGACGCGCGATGAAGCGAGAGGGGCTCGAAAATCTGGGCTTTGAGACCGCTACGCTAGCTAGCGCGCTGGGCTTTGAGGTCAGAGTAACCGACCGCTCGGCGAACTGGGCGCCGTGCATCAGCGACTTCGCGCATCTGGTGCTTGAGGAGTTGCAAAAACAAAAGCCGCAGGCTAAATTTGCCGCCGTGCATGCAGGCCTTGAGTGCGGCGTACTGGTCGCAAAACAGCCCGAGCTGCAAGCCTGCTCCATAGGCCCCAACATCCACTCGCCACACTCGGTGAACGAGCACTGCGAGATAGCGTCGGTGGAGATGATGGCGGAAGTCGTAAGAAATATAATCGCTAGATTGCAGTAAATTTAGCGGCTTGTCTTTTTGTCCTATACTTCGTTGGATTTAAATTTTACTCGGTCACTACCGACAAGGTAGCTCCCGTCGTAAAATTTAAATCCGCCTCGTCTAGAACAAAAATGCTTCGCCTCGTCGTTTCTAATCCAAATTTGAGGCCAACTTTTACCAAATTTGTAAATTCGGCTTCAAATTTTACTTGCCGAGACTTGCATCTTGAAAATGTTAAAAATTTTATTTAGCCAAAGACATTTTTGTAAGAATTTAAGGATAAATTTGCAAAAAGATAACTACATTTTTCGTTTGGACGCAAGATACGCCAAAAATAATTTAATCTCAATAATAATCATATTTTTGCCTTGCACCGCTTTGGTTTTTTATGCGATTGCGACTGCTGATGACCTTGCTTTCGAGGTCAAGACTCTTTATTTTATTGTTTTTGGAATCGCTGTTTTTATGTTTTTGCTTGAGGCGTTTGCGATATTTCGCATAGATAAAGTGTTTTTGACGGAAAATAGCATGGTCGTGCAAAAAAATAGTAAAAATTTAGAGTTTTTATACGCTGACATTAAATTTGTCATAAGAAAAGAGTGGACGATTGCCGATAAAAGTAGTATTAAATTTTACGATCGCAAAACTTCGGAACCGATATTTGTCCTCGGCGGGCATTTTATTTCGCGGAGTGATTTTGAGCGCTTTATTGAAGCTATTTCAAAGCATACGATTTTAAATAGCGAGCTTGTAGAGCAAGGCATATTCGGCGAGGCGTTAAATTTGATAGATGAAGACGGCTCGTCGCAGCTGCAATACCCGTATCTCTCAAGGAAAAATTTTTTCGGCGATTAAGGAAATTTCTTATCTTTACTGCTGCACAGCTCGTTTAAAAAGCACTCCTTGCAGTTTGGCTTTATCGCCTTACAGGTGTAGCGGCCAAAAAGTACCATCGCTTGATGAAGCGTATTTAGCTGTGTTTTAAAGGCTTTGGTTAGGTCAAGCTCGACGGCTTCGGGCGTCTTACCTCCACTAAGACCAAGCCTGTGAGCCACGCGAAAGACGTGCGTATCTACCGCCATCAAATTTGATCCGAAATGCTCGATCAGCACGACGTGGGCAGTCTTTTGACCCACGCCCGCTAGGCTCATCAGTTCTTTTTCGGTCGTCGGTATCTTGCCGTCAAATTCGCTCATCACGCTCTTTGCCATTTTGATCAAATTTTCGGCCTTGTTGTTAAAAAAGCTACAGGAGCTTATGAGCGCCTTTACGCTAGCTAGATTTGCCTGCGCTAGGCTCGCGACGTCCGGGTATGCCTCAAAAAGCGAAGGCGTGATCAAATTTACGCGCTTATCTGTGCACTGCGCGCTTAACATCACGCAAACGAGCAGCTCGTAGAGGCTCTGAAATTTAAGCTCGCTGCCGGCGTCTTTGAAATTTTCTAAAAATAAATTTTTGATAGCGTTTATATCTTTTTTCGTTCTCATAGCGCCGATTTTAGCCGTTTTTATTTAAATTTTCGATGAATTATAACTTATATTTAATGACTTTCCTGCTATAATCACCCTCGCAAAAATCTAAATTTAAGGAACAAAGATGAATAAAATTTTATTCGCATCTCTTAGTTTGGCTGCGGCTCTAAGCCTAAACGCGGCGGAATACGCCACCGTAAACGGAACAGCCATAACCGATAAAGACGTGGCTTTCACGCTTGCTGCTATGCCTGGCGTAACTTTGGAGCAACTACCTAAAGACACTCAAAAAAAAGTGATCGACGAAACTATCAACAGAAAACTACTTCTAGACGAGGCTAAAAAGAGCGGACTAGATAAGAGCGACGAATATAAAGCTGCGCTTGAAGAGCTAAAAAACAACCTCGCACTTGATCTTTGGATGAAGAGAATTTTCGACAATATCAAAGTTAGCGAAGGCGAAATCAGCGACTTTTACAACAAAAATAAAGCCGAATTCGCAATGCCTGCGCGCGCAAAAGCTAAACATATCCTAGTAGCTGCCGAAAAAGACGCAAACGACGTAATAGCTGCGCTAAAAGGACTAAAAGGCGACGAGCTAGTTAAAAAATTCGAAGAGCTTGCAAAATCTAAATCGATAGACCAAGGCTCTGCGGCAAACGGCGGCGAGCTAGGATGGTTTGAGCAGTCTCAAATGGTAAAACCTTTCGCAGATGCCGCATTTGCTCTTAAAAAAGGCGAGATAACTCAAAAACCCGTTAAATCAAATTTCGGCTACCACGTAATCCTAAAAGAGGATAGCAAGGCTGCCGGTACCGTAGGTCTAAACGAGGTTAAACCTCAAATCGAGGGTAACCTAAAGATGGAGAAATTTAGAAACGATATCAGAAAAAGAGGCGACGAGCTTCGCGCAAAAGCTAAAGTAGAATATAAATAAGGTCGATAAAATGGGTGTTTTAGACGTAGTAAAAGCCGGCGTTTTAAGCGGCGATGACGTAACTAGGCTATATAAATACGCAAAGGAGCAGGGGTTTGCCCTGCCTGCGGTAAACGTGATCGGAAGCGACTCGGTAAATGCCGTTTTAGAGGCGGCGAAGACGGCTAACTCACCCGTTATCATCCAGTTTAGTAACGGCGGAGCCGGCTTTTACGCCGGTAAAGCTTGCGGTAATGCCGACGTACTAGGAGCGGTGGCGGGCGCGCAGCACGTGCACTTGCTAGCCAAGGCTTACGGCGTGCCTGTGATCCTTCACACCGATCACGCGGCTAGAAAGCTACTGCCGTGGATCGATGAGCTGGTTAAATTTAGCCGCGAGTACAAAAAAGCTCATGGCGTGCCGCTTTTTAGCTCGCATATGCTTGATCTTAGCGAGGAGAGCTTGGAGGAAAATTTAAGTACCTGCGAGAAGTATCTAAAAGAGCTTAGCGAGCTTGGCATCAGCTTAGAGATCGAGCTAGGCGTAACCGGCGGCGAGGAAGACGGCGTGGATAACACGGGCGTTGATAACGCGCTTCTTTATACTCAGCCCGAAGACGTCGCGCAGGCATACGAGCGACTAAGTAAAATCAGTGATAGATTTAGCATAGCGGCGAGTTTTGGTAACGTTCACGGCGTGTATAAGCCGGGCAACGTCGTGTTGCGACCGGAAATTTTGAAAAATTCGCAAGCATACGTTGCGGATAAATTTCAAACTCCAACCGATAAACCCGTAAATTTCGTATTTCACGGCGGTAGCGGTAGTGAGCTGCAAGATATCAAAGACGCCGTCAGCTACGGCGTGGTAAAAATGAATATCGACACGGATACGCAGTGGGCGTTTTGGGACGGCGTGAGAGCGTATGAGCTCAAAAACAGAGCCTATCTGCAAGGTCAAATTGGCAACCCCGAAGGCGACGATAAGCCTAACAAAAAATACTACGATCCGCGTAAATGGCTACGAAGCGGCGAGGAGTCGATGGTAAAACGCCTACTAACCGCATTTGAAGATTTAAACTGCTTAAATAGAAATTAAGGCCCATAATGGAACCCAAAAAAGAAGCGAGAAGCGATAATTTCACCGATTTGGCGCTGCCTGAAGTAAAAAGCAGGCGGTCTTTTTTCGTATATGCGAAAATCGTATTTTTGCCGACGGTAATCTATCTCGTCGCGCTTCTTGGATATTTTGGGTATATAAATTTCCAGATCGGTCTACACACGGTCGTTATGATGGGCGTTATTTGGGTGATCTCGCTAATCTTTGCTAAAAATAGCGCCGAGCTTGCTTGCTGCTATTTCGAGCAAAGCGGTGCTGATTTTAAGCGAAATCTAAAAGAATACATCATTAAACATCTTTTAGTTATCGGCAAAGATACGAAGTCAAACGCCGGATTTGACGAATTTGTCGCCTACTATACTAGAAATTTACGTAACGAAAATTTTGCTTCCGTGGGTGCGGGTATCTTTCCGATGCTGGGTATTTTAGGAACGTTTATCAGTATCGCGGTCTCTATGCCGGAGTTTAATTCATCAAACACTATGGAGCTTGAGGCTGAAATTTCGACCCTTCTTAGCGGCGTGGCGACTGCGTTTTACGTCTCTATTTACGGTATTTTTCTAGCTCTTTGGTGGATATTTTTTGAAAAATACGGAACGAGCAAATTTGAAACGCTAGTGCGAAGACAAAAAAACGCTACGAGCGACTTTTTCTGGACGAAGGAGGAGCTTGATAGAAGGTATTTGCAAGAGAATTTAAGGCACTTTGAGAAGATCGGAGTGATATTTGAGCATGTTAGTAACGCCGAGTTCTTTGAGGAGCTGGATAAGACTATCGAGGCTAAATTTAAAACTTTTACAAATATCTTGAAAAACGAGGAAGAGGCCGTCAAACTAAGCGGCGAGCACATCAAACAAACGATGAATACGCTGCTAAAATCCTCAAAAGATCAAAAAGATCTGATCAAGGTCCATGCCGAAATCTTAAACGTTATCAATAAATTTAACGGCAACATCAAAGATATGCAGCTAAAATTTGCCGAGCAGTACAACCGTCTATACGACGTGGGCGGCGAGCGCATGGCAAGGCTCGAAAAGAGCGTGGGCGAGCTTGAGTATAACATCAAAATTTTTAGCGAGTCTCTTTCTAAATTTAGCGGCGAAATTTTAGAAAAACAAAAGCTAGCGATGGAGGGCTTTAAAGAGAGCCTGATCGAGGGCGTGCAGGCGTTTAAAAAGGCCTTTGATGCCGAAGCCGGCGAAGTTTATGAGGATAATAGCGCGCTCATTGAAGGGCTAAGGCAAGACATCGACGAACTCGACAAAGAGGCAAACGAAGTCCTGCAAACCATCGAAAAGGCGAGTATGCTAGATGAAAACGCGTAGCGAGGGCAAAAGCGGCGACCAGACCTTTTGGATATCGTATGCGGACCTGATGGCCGGGCTGATGTTTGTTTTTATGCTCATCATCGGCGCCGTTGTCGTAAAATACGTCCTTAGCCAAAGCGATCTGGCAAAACTACAAAAAGACTTAAGCGAGCGTGAAAAGCAAATCGCCTCATCACAAAGCGAGCTCGTTCGTAAAGAAAATGTCATAAAAGAAATTTTTTCAAATTTAGACCGCGCAAAGAGCGAAAATAAAGAGCTTGCCGATATAAACAGGCTAGTAAACGAGATGCTTGAAGGCGTCAAAAAAGAGAAAAACGAACTCACGAATCTAACCCAAACCTACGAGATAAATCTAAACGACGCAAATAAAACTATCGCGGATTTGCAGGATAGGGTGGTGCAGCTAGGGCAAATTTTAGCGCAAAAAGACGAGGCGCTAAATGAACTAAACGCAAAATACGGCGATGAAATCTCAAAATTTGCTGCGCTGGAAGAGGATTTTAACAAAACAAAAGACAAGATCAAAGACATCAGCTCGCTTCGCTCAAACGTCATATCAAATTTACGCGCCAAGCTCGGAAACAAAGTCAGCATAGATCCTAGCTCGGGCGTCGTGTCGCTACCTGAGTCTATACTTTTTGACACGGGATCGTACGAGCTAAGAGACGAAGCAAAAGCACGCCTAAAAGAAATTTTGCAGACTTATTTCGAGGCGATTTTAAATAACGAAGAGATCGCAAAACACATCGACAGAATCGTGATCGAGGGACATACGAACTCCGTAGGTAGCTACATGTACAACCTTGATCTGTCGCAAAAGCGCGCGTATTCGGTGCTGGACTTTATCTACTCGTGGAACAAGGACAAGCGCCTAGAGCACTATCTCATCGCTAGCGGGCGCAGTTTTAGCGATCTGGTGATGAAAAACGGCAAAGAAGACCCCGACGCCTCAAGGCGCATCGAGATCAAATTTTCGATCTCCGACAAAGAGTCGATGAAAGAGATGCAAGATCTCTTGGAGCGGCAAGATCAAAAGTATTCAAAAGACTAAATTTAACGGACTCGAGTTTTACGTACTTCGCGACGATCTGATGGACGGCGAATTTAACGGCAATAAAGCTAGAAAGCTAGAGTATTTTTTGCGCGCTGGTCTTGGCGGTATAAAGCGCGTCGTTAGCTACGGCTCAAGCCAGTCAAACGCCATGTATAGCCTAAGCGTTTTTGCAAAGATGAAGGGGATAGAGTTTCACTACGTCGTTTCAAATTTAAACTCAAATTTAGCGGCAAATCCGATCGGAAATTTTAAATTCGCCCTTGAAAACGGGATGAAAATATATGTAGATAAAGATAGGCGGGCGCGAGCTAGGGCTTTAGCTTATGAGCTTGCCGGGGTAAAAGAGAGCGAGATTTGCGGCGTTGAGACTGCAAATTTGACGGACAATCGCAGTAAAAGCGAGTCAAATTTAAAAGACGCCGGCGGGTTAAATTTGAGCAAATTTGACAAACAAACGGAGCTCGCGGGCGTAAATTTGAGCGAATGCATAAGCCATAAAAGCTCAAATTTTGAAAAATCCGCAGATCAAACAAGCTCAAATTTACCCGCCGCGCAGGATTGCTTCATCGGCGATTCGCTTTTTATAAACGAGGGCGTTTGGCAGCCGCAGGCGGAGACGGGCTTTATCTCGCAGGCTAGGCAGATAGAGCGCTGGGCGGATGCGGAGGGTAAAACCGTGGATATATTTTTGCCCTCAGGTACCGGCACGTCGGCGGCGTTTTTGGCTAAGCACGTTAAATTTGACGTCTATACCTGTCCTTGCGTGGGCGACGCAGACTACCTAAAAAGCGAGATCGAAGCGCTTACGCCAAACCTGAAGGCGCGCATTTTGCAGCCGCCGAAAAAATATCATTTCGGCGATCTAAAGCTGGAGCTTTATCAAATTTGGCGCGAAGTATGCGAGCAAACCGGGATAGAGTTTGAGCTCATTTACGATCCGGTGGGCTTTTTAACGATGATGGCAAACCTTGGCGCGTTTAAAAACGAGATTTTATACATCCATCAAGGCGGCGCGCTCGGAAATATCAGTCAAAAACTAAGATACGAAAGAAAATTTAAGGAGACGAGATGAAGTTTTTACTCACTAGTAACGAAAATTTTAAGGACTATTTCGCGACTTTGGTAAACCGCTCAAACGGCGATATGAACGTGGTTATGCCCGCCGTTTCGCAGATACTTGAGGACGTGCGCGCTAGAGGCAACGAGGCGCTCTTTGAGCAGATAGAGAAATTTGACCATTGGAAACCCGACGCAAATAGTCTAAAAATCGGCACCGACGAGATGCAAAAGGCCTACGACGGCATAGATAGCTGCCTGCGAAACGCGCTAAATTTAGCCTTTGAGCGCATCAAAAGCTACCACGAAAAAAGCCTACCAAAAACATGGATGGAGCACGACGAGCACGGCGTTTTGCTAGGTGCGAAGTACACCCCGCTAGACCGTGCCGGACTATATATCCCCGGAGGCAAGGCAGCCTATCCTAGCTCGCTTCTCATGAACGCCGTACCGGCTCTAGTCGCGGGAGTTGTAGAGATCGCAGTCTGCACCCCTGCCGTCGGAGGCAAGGTAAACGCGCTGCTTCTAGCCGCCATGCATGTCTGCGGCATCAAGGAGGCCTATAAAGTAGGCGGTGCGTCGGCGGTAGCGGCGATGGCCTACGGCACGCAAACGATCAAAAAAACCGACGTCATCACGGGTCCTGGCAACATATACGTCGCGACGGCTAAAAAGCTCGTCTACGGCGAGGTAAATATCGATATGATTGCGGGTCCTAGCGAGATCTGCGTCATCGCCGACGAGAGCGCCGACCCTCGCCATATCGCCGTTGATCTACTCTCGCAGGCCGAGCACGATGAGATGGCTAGCGCCGTGCTCATCACGCCAAATCAAGCCTTCGGCGCGGCGGTGCAAAGGCATATAAACGAGGAGATCAAGACTCTAGCCAGGCAGCCGATCGCGCAGGTGAGCATCGATAAAAAGGGCGCTATCATCGTAGCTAGCGACCTTGATGAGTGCGTGAGGCTGGCTAACGAGCTAGCGCCCGAGCACCTAGAGATCGCGACAAACGACGCGATGGAGCTAGCTAGGCAGATCAGGCACGCCGGCGCGATATTTATCGGGCATTTTACGCCCGAAGCTATGGGCGACTATCTAGCCGGGCCGAATCATACGCTGCCAACTGGCGGTAGCGCGAGATTTTACTCACCGCTCGGGGTTGAAAATTTCATGAAGCGCACATCGCTCATCTCGCTAAACGCAAAAGGCATAAGCGAGCTAGGAAATGCGTGCATGAAGCTAGCCGATGCCGAGGGGCTGGGGGCGCATAAGCGCTCGGTCGCGGTTAGGCTCGAAGCTCTTAAGTGATTTTATGACGTTATCTCTTGGACGCTTTTTGAAGGGCTAGTAAAAATAAATACTCACGGACAACCAGTCCGCTCCGTTTTATTTTTACGTCGCGACTTCAAAAATCGCCTCAAGATATAACGCCTTGTATTTAAATTTGTTTCTGTCTGTCGATGGACTTCGCGTCCTATCTTGGGACGAAATATGATAAAAAACATTTAAATTTGCTCAAAAATTCTTTGCCGCGAGTTTTGCGCGCGAAATTTGAAGGCTTTTTTTGCGTAGTTATTTCTCTGGAGCTTTTAGCGGAACTCGCGAAAAATCGGCTTGGCGGACCGGCTTGTCCAGCCTGCGCCTATTTTTCGCTTCGTAACCCTTAAAATCTCTTCAAGATATAATATCTCTTTTGTTCTTGGATAAAATTTTGATAAAAACGTCCAAATTTGCTCAAAACTCTTTGCCGCGAGTTTTGGCGTGCGAAATTTGGCGACTTTTGCGAAGTTATTTTTGGGACGTTTTTTGAAGGGCTAGTAAAAATAAATACTCACGGACAACCAGTCCGCTCCGTTTTATTTTTACGTCGCGACTTCAAAAATCGCCTCAAGATATAACGCCTTGTATTTAAATTTGTTTCTGTCTGTCGATGGACTTCGCGTCAAGCGACTCATACGGCGCCGTTCATCTAAACGGCGATAAGATTTATTATATCGACGCTATGGTACGGGCTCGCGACAAACTCGTAGCGGAGGCAGTTAGCGAGCATAACAATAGCTATAAAAATTTATGGTTTTTGATATTTTTGATAGTTTTTGGCTTTGCTTTTTCGGTTTGGAGCTTTTATAAAAAGGCTAAAGAAAGGTTATAAGAAATTTTATGAAAATGAGTAAGAAAAGGTGGGTGATATTACTTGTCGCGGCTTTTGTAGCGCCATACTTGATACTTGCTTTTTTTTGCTACGTAGCACAGAGTCAGAACAAATTTGAAAATATCGACAGCAGCGGCTTTTACCGCTCGCCCGAGGGTGAAATTTACGCTGAGATCGCGCATAGCGGTAGGTATTTGCTAAAGGGCGCGGATAAAGATAGCTTTCGCGTCTTAAATTTGCCCCATCTTTATTACTACTCAAACGTTGGCGCCGATAAAAACAACGTCTACTGCTCGACAAAGATCTTGCAAGGTCTTGATCCTAAAAGCGCTCGCCTGCTTGGCAACGGCTATCTAACCGATGGCAAGATAAGCTACTTTTGCAGCGCAAAAAGCGAGAAAAAGCCCGGATTTAACGAGTTTGTCGCCATTATGAAAAGCGTTGCTAATCTTTTTATAAAAAGCTATGAAGACAGCTCTTATTTTTATAAAAACGTACGCATTGATAGCGTAAATTTAGAGCCTATTTTTGACATGGGCTTTGCAAAAGACGGCAACACGCTTTATTATAAGGGCGAAAAGCTAGACGCAAACGCTAGCGGGTTAAAATTTATAAAAACTACAAAAGAGCAAAAAACGGACTATTTCACAGACGGCAAAAGCGTATTTTTGGACGGGGTGAAGCTTGACGTGAGCTACACGGACGAGATGCGGGAGATAGCGACCGATCTTTCCCATGAGACACACTATCTTTTTGAGTCAAAGAGCGGAGCGGTCTTTGCAAACGGGCATAAATTTAGCGAGCAGGCGATGCCTTTTACGCCTATTTATAACGAGGGCGACTCGTATATCTTTTGGCCTATTTTTGCGGGCAAAGACGGGGTTTACTTTTGGGATAAGAGTAAGCCGGGGCTTGAAAAGATCTCAAATTTTAAGCCCAAAGGCAAAATTTACAGATTTTACTCCGATCTATTTGCCGACGATGAAAGCCTTTATTTCTTACAAAATAGCGAAGAGTGGACGCGCTCTAGACACGGTAGGCAAGTTAGCGCGCGTTTGGTCGGGCTTTATAGGCTAACTAGCAAAAGCGAGCTTCGCAAGATCGGCGACGTAAACGGCGGCGAGTACGGCGCAGTCTTTGCGGATAATAACAAGAGCTATTTTGTCGGTAGTTACTACGACAGGTTTTATATGAAGGAGGGCGTTTACGAGATAGCAGACCTTAGAGCGGTTGAAATTTTAACCAGACCGCCGCACTTTCAGGGCAAAAAGCTGGAGGCAAAAGATATTTACGAGCTTATAAAAACCGGCGCACTAGTGCCCGCTAGCGGCGAGGAGGCGGCGCTATCTCGCATCGAGGTAGAGAAGCCGACCGTCATACTTTATATCACATTTGGTATCGTTTTTATTCTCGCGATCATCTTTGGCGTTTCAAAAGCTAGAGGCGCAAAGAGGAATTACGGATAAATTTAACGTAATTTTTTTTAAAGCGCCTTTTTTAGGTGCTTTACTCTTTAAATTTGACCCAAAATTTAAGGAACAAATTTGACCCATTTACTCTTTTTTGTTATTTTGAAATGAAGCTGAAATTTACAAAAAGGAGAAAAATGATCAAATTCCAAAGGTCTAAATTTAACAACTCGGTATTTATCCCATCTCTTGTTGTCATATTTTTAATAACGGCATTTGCAGCGATATTTCCAAATTTCTCAAATGAGTTTTTTAAAGGTATGCAAAACTACATCGCGGCCAAATTTGGCTGGTTTTACATCCTGGTCGTCGCCGTCATACTTCTAAGTGTCATTATCCTTGGCTTTAGCAAGCTTGGTGAGATCAAACTAGGAGCCGATCACGTAAAGCCAGAGCACAAAAATATCTCATGGTTTTCTATGCTTTTTGCCGCCGGCATGGGCATCGGGCTTGTGTTTTTTGGCGTGGCCGAGCCGCTCATGCACTATCTAAATCCGCCGCT
>CAUQOI010000023.1:0-21305 GCA_963519525.1 uncultured Campylobacter sp. | reverse complement strand
GGCTACAACGACAAGATAGAAGCCATGTACGTAAACGTAATGGAGATGAAAACCGGCCACGTGATCCGCAAAATCCCGACCGAACAAGCCATGAAACTAAGCGAATATTTTAGAGAGGCGGTCGGAGTTTTATTTGACAAGGAGAGCTAAAAATGGCGCTAGGTAAAGTTTCTTCGCTTGGCTTTGGTAGCCAGGTTTTGACGCAAGACGTTATAGATAAGCTAAAAGCCGCCGATGAATCGGCCCAAATAAAACCCGTAAGTACTAAGATCACGGCAAATGCGACAAAGCAAAAGGACCTAACGGCCCTAAAAACGCTGATAGGCACTTTTCGCTCCTCGGTTTCGACCCTAGCAGACGATAGCTCGTATCAAAAAAGAACGACTAGCTCGGACGGCAAAAGCGCAGATATAAGCGTAAGCTCGGGTGTCGCGGTGCAAGATATCGAGATAGACGTTAAACAGCTAGCTAAAAAAGACGTTTATCAAAGCACCAAATTTGGCACCTCAAGCTCGTTTATCGGCAAAAACGGAACCTTTGGCGTAAAAGTCGGCAGCCAAACCTATAAGATCGAGGTTAAAAGCTCGACCACGCTAGAAGAGCTAGCCGATAAAATAAACGAGGTCACAAACGGCGCCGTTTCGGCAAAAGCGATGAAAGTGGGTGGAGAAGATCCGTATCAGCTTATATTGCAATCAAAAGAAACGGGCGCGGAAAATAAAGTCGAGATAACTAGCGTAGATGATGACGGCAATGCTCTAAGCGGCGCAAACGACGTTTTGCAAAAATTAGGCTGGGATAGCGCAAATATCGCAAATAACAAAATCTCGACCGCGCAAGACGCCGAGTTCGTCTACAACGGTATCACGATAAAACGAAGCGGCAACGAGGTAAAAGATCTAAATTTAGGAATGACGATAAAGCTAAAAGATACCGGCAAGACGACTTTTAGCGTCAAAGAGGACACGAGCGCGATAAAAGAGAGCATGCAAAGCATGGTAACGGCGTACAACAATCTCGTAAACAACCTAAAAGTCGCTACCGATTATGATTCGGATACGAAAAAATCGGGCACTTTCCAAGGCGTGAGCGAGATAAATACCATAAAATCGACGCTAAATAAAATTTTATTCGGCAATCAGACCTACACCAAGGACAACGTGACCAAAACGGCAAATTTAGCCGACTACGGCCTAAGTCTAAATAAAGAAGGTTTGCTAGAGCTAGATAGCTCAAAACTCGGCAAAAAACTAGATGAGGATTTGCAAAGCGTCCAAAAAATATTTGCCGGCGGCACTACATACGGTACGGCTCAGGTTCTTAGCTCAAAACCGGTAGATAGCGGCGCGCTCACTATCGGCGGCGATGATCTAGTGATAAACGGCAAAAAGATAAATTTAGCCGCTACGCCTGCGTCAAATTCGGCAAAAGAAAACGCGCTGGCGCTGCTAAAAGCCATAAATGACGCCGGGGTATCAGGCGTACAAGCGACGCTAACCGCAAACGAAGACGGCATCATGCTAAAAACAACAAACGGCACTGCCATAGACATAAAAGGCTCTACCGCGGCGCTAAATGCCGTGGGCTTTAGCGAATCAACCGTAACGCCGAAAAACACGACCGTAAACGGGATATTTGCATCGACTAAAAAAGCGGTAGACGGACTAATCAACTCAAAAGACGGCTCTTTGACCAAATACGGCCAAAGCCTGATCGACGAGAAAAAGTCGCTAGACTCGGAAAAAGAAAAAACGCAAAAGTCGCTGGACGCAAAATACGCCACGATGGAAGAGCGATTTTTGGCGTACGATAAGATCATCAGCAAGCTAAACAACGAATTTTCGTCGCTAAAATCGATGATCGAAGCCGAATATAATAAGAAATAAAAGGTAAATTTATGCAATACAACACTGCACACGCGGCGTATTCGCAAAACGCGGTAGGCGGCATCGAGTCGCCTACTAAGCTCATCGAGATGCTTTACGAGGGCGTTTTGAGATTTATTTTTAGAGCTAGAAAAGCGATGCAAGATAACGACGTGGAGAAAAAAGTATATTTTATAAACCGCACGAACGCTATCTTTATCGAGCTTTTAAACTCGCTAGACTACAACCAAGGCAATGTCGCGCACTATCTAAGCGGCCTTTATACGAGGCAGATCCAGCTACTGTCGATGGCAAATATAAACAACGACGAGCAGAGCCTAAACGAGGTCGTGAGCGTAACCAAGCAGCTGCTTGAAGCGTGGAAAGAGACGACGAACACGGGGCGGGCCGATGTGGCTGGATGAGCTCAAAATCGCCGTCGCTAACGATGACGCGGAGGCTATCGCGGCGCTAGCGGACGAGACGCCTAGTAAATTTGATAGCTTAGAGGAAGCCCTGCAAGCTCAGGAACTCCTCGGCGCAGCGATAAATTTGATACAAAAAAATAGAACCGAGCTTGGCAAAGAGCTAGAAAAACTAAAAAACGTAAAAAAATATATGGCGTCGTAAGTAAATTTGACCGCATTTACGGCGCTTTTATCTCAAATTCCCTTCTAAATTTTATCCCGCAAAGGCAAAAATATGACAAAAAACGACGTAAAGGAAGCTTTAAAAAATAGATTCGGCACGGAGATAGCGGGCGACTTTCGAGTGCTAAAGGAGCATGAATTAGTCAAATTTAACGATGAAGCGAATTTTGTCTTTGAAGGCGAGAGTAAGATACTGCGAGAGTTTTATATCTTTGCAGATACGGGCGTAGGCGATCTTTGGCTTGTTTGTCTAGATGACGGCAAGGTCGCTTTTTATGATCACGACGCCGGATATCTTTGCGCGTCAAATTTAGCTAAATTTGATCTGGATATGTCAGGCTGGCTTAAGATCGCCGAGCTGTTTGGAAAATTTGAAACCATTAACGAGCCAAACGACGAACAAAAATCTAAATTTAAGCTAGCCGTTAGCGCTACGTGTCCGCAAATTTTAGAAATTTGGGATATTTAGGCTCCAAAACCATGCTGTACGCCGTTTCAAATTTAAACCCTGCCCGCAGCCGTCAAATTTAAAGCCGACTCCGCCTCGCCAAATTTGATCAAATTTTACTTCGCCGCCCGATCGCCGCAAACCTCAGCTTAAATTTGCCAAAATCTCGCAAAAACACACCGTCAAGATAGCAGTTTACCATAGTAAAAACACATAAATTTAAAAATTTGATGAAATAAAAGTAGTAAAAAGGCATGGCGATAAGCCGAGTTCTGTCGTGAGTGATTATTTATCTACTCCAAATTTTACAATTTGGCTCTAGCGAAGGGTTTGACATAAGACTCAAAACCATCCCTTCTTGCTGCGAGTTGGGTTTATATAGCCGCCGCGTTTGCACGCCGCGCTGGTGGGCTCTTACCCCGCCGTTTCACCTTTACCGCCTAAGCGGCAGTCTGCTTTCTGTTACACTGTCCCTTGGGTCGCCCCAGCCATCCGTTAGATGGAACTCCGTCTTATTGCAGCTCGGACTTTCCTCTTTTGTCTACGCAAAAGCAATCACTTGCCATACCTTGGGCGCGATTATAACTTTTTCGGGTTTAAGGATAGCTTTTTAATCCTAATATGTTTATTTGAATTATATTAAACTCTAACACAAAATCACTGCACAGCCACAATATATCAGCCATCTCTGATTTCTAAATTTTTTGTAAATTTATAATTTTAGTGTATAATGGAAAGTTTTTATTTTTTACAAAAGATTATGGATTATGAAAGATATTAATATACCGATTATTTCTAGTTTAAGTTTAGCGGCATGTTTAGCACTTGTTCCTTCGCAAGTTTTAGCCGAAAACGCAACAGCGACAGTAACCGGCGGCGGTAGCAACGGCTTGCATCACTCAAGCGGTACTTATTACTCGGGCGGTTACGAGGGCGTAGTATCTGGCGGCTCCAGCGATCATATAGTAACTATTACCGGTGATTCTAGCGGCACAGATATGTCTTCATACGCTATATACGGCGGCGGCGTGGGTGATCCTGCCGTTACACCTACGACTTCTGCCGACCGAAACAAGATCGTCGTTCAAAACGGTGCCACCGTTACTACTATAATAGGTGGCGAAGGCAAAGGCGCAACAGGAAACACCGTAAGCATAACAAATTCAACCGTTAAACGAGCCGTCCTAGGCGGCAACGGCACCTGGGCGGGACAATCAACCCATGCGGGAGATGCTGTCGGCAACACCGTAAATATCGAAGGCGATAGCCAGATAATCGGAGATGACGATGGTATAACCTACTTTGATGAAGCGATGGTGTCAGGAGGTCGAGCCGGGCATGGCGCTTCCGCAAACAACAATACCGTAAATATAACCGGTGCAGCTACGATAAATAGAGGCAGAATAGAAGGCGCTACAATAAATCAAGGAAAAGAAGCGAAAGGTAATAGCGTTAATATCACTGGCGCCATAGTCTTAAACAATGGCCAAGAAATGGATGGCGCTGTATCCGTATCCCCTGATTATGAAAGCACCTTAGAGGGGAACCATGTCGTCATAAATAACCCCGGTGCCAAACTTAGAAATATAACCGGCGCCAATGCCACAAAACGAGACATCCATGTCGGAGGCAAATCTACAGCAATAGGAAACTACGTAATTCTACAAAACGGACAAGTCGAATCTACTACGGGCTCATACATGGCCGCCGTCTCAAAAAACAATTACTCTAAAATTAGCGGCGGAACAGTTATGGGCGATGTACAAGGCGGTTATGCCGGCTCATACCCAACTCTTACTCACGTCGCTACGAGCGAGAATGATTACGCCGAAATAAGCGGCGGCGACATAAAGGGCAATGCCTACGGCTTCCGTAACATCAATGGAGACATAACCGAAAGCTACGTCAAAATGACAGGCGGTAAAGTTGGCGACAGCGCTTATGGCGGACTTACCCAAAGCGGTAAAATTTCAAAAAGCTATGTGTTGTTAGATGGCGGTGAAGTAAAGTATGACGCTATCGGCGGAAGTAGCATTAGCGGAAACGTCGAAGCAAACAAAGTAGAAGTCAAACAAGGCGCTACGGTGGGTCGCAATATCATCGGCGGAAGATCAGAAACTGGTAGCGCGACTAACAATACCGTAAATTTAAAAGGTACCGCTAGAGTTGGTGGTAACGTCTACGCTGCAGATGCCACTAGCGGTAGCGGCAACAGCGTAAATTTCCATAGCGGAAGCGTAGGAGGAACGATCTATGGTCTATCTAATACAAGCGGCACCAACAATAGCCTAAACGTATATAACGCCTCTACTCAAAAAACCGCAGGCGATATAGCAAATCTAAACGTATTAAACTTCGATGGAATTTCAAATGCTAACGGTAGCGCAGATGCCGCAGCTTTAAATTTAACCGCTACCGGCAATACCGATATCAATAATGCTAAGTTCCAACTAAACGGAATAGACTACGATCCGAGTAACGATAGCTACGGCTCTTTAAATATAGAGGAGGGTAAGGAGTATCACCTTATCCGCAATACTGGTAATACCTTTACGAATTTTACCGAAAAGGCTAAGCAAACAACCAATGAGTTTACTCTTAAAAACTCTACCACCTACGACATAATGTTAAAAGGTTTGATTAAGAGCAGCGACGATCAATCTATCTTGATTCAAGGAAGCAAGCTTACCTCTAGAAATATCACAGGCGGCGAGTTTGGAAACGATGAGATCAATAGATATAATCCTATCCCAAATCCTGTAATAAACGTAGTTAATGAAGATCCAAATAATCCTACGAATTTCAACGGATTAAATATCAACGGAGGCAACAACTCTACCGTAAATTTAACCGGCGGCAATAATATCGGAGATATCACCGGCGGAGCGGGAAGCACTCTAAACGTAGGTAAAGATACTACCAATCCGGCAGCTCCTAACTCTATAACCGCTAAGAATATCGGAGGGTTTGACGATATCAATATCTTTATGCCTCCTACCATTAAAGACGGCGATTCTATGATTACGCTAACAGATCCTACGGCTAATACCGATCTAAGCAATATGAGAGGTAAGATCACCGCTTATATTAGCGGCAATACGGATGTAGGAGATACCAGCACGATCCATCTGATCAATAAGCAAGGAAGCGGACGATTACTTCTTCCTGATCCTTCGCATCTACAAACCAGGGTCCAGCAAGGAGCTACCATAGAGTATGAGACCTACGGTATGGTAGATGCAAATGGAAGAGCGTTAGATCTTAGATTTAGCGGTAAAAGAAGGGTAAAAGATGATACCAAATCCTTCGCAGAAACCAGAGCCGCAAGCTTAGCCAGCTTAAAGAGCGGAAGCGAGTTAATTACCAACTACCTAGATAAGCTAATACCTGACGGTCATTTAGAGCTATTTCCTTTTGCTATAAGCGAAGCTTACTCTCTAAGACATGAGACGGGCTCGCACGTAAATTCCAAAGGCTATGGAGTAGCAGCTGGTCTTGCTAGCTTAACTCCGAATTCCTCAGGGGAGATACTAAGCGGAGTATTCGTAGAATATGGAAGAGCCAACTACGATAGCTACTTAGATAGCGGTCTACACGCAGACGGTATAAGCGAATATATAGGCGGAGGCTTGATGCTAAAGCAGGTATTTAGCAGCGATACCTATATAGATACAAGCTTTCACGTAGGTAAGATAAGCAGCGACTACAATAGTAACGACTGGACCTATGCAGCAGTAGGAGGAGGTTTGGCACATGAGCAGAAGTTTGATATCAGCTCAACCTATATGGCTACTCATATAGGGATAGGTCAGACCTTTGATCTAAGCGAAAGAAATAAGCTGGATATCTATACTAAATGGCTATATGCTTACACGGATGATGCAGATGCTACTATAAGCTCGGGCGAGAGATATCACTTCGATAGCGTTACATCTAATAGGCTAAGAGCGGGTCTTAGAGATACTATAAATTTAAAAGATGAGCATAACCTATACTTTGGAGGCGCATACGAGTATGAGTTTAAAGGAGATGCTAAAGCATCTACTATGGGACTCGACGCTCCTAAGCCTAGTTTAAAAGGCTCGACCGGAGTATTTGAAGCAGGCTATAAATACGATAGCAAAAACCTTGTCTTTAGCCTAGGAGGCAAAGGCTACATAGGCAAAACAAGAGGCGGGGCTATCAATGCAGGGTTTGAGCTGATGTTCTAACGAGCTAAAGCTATCATAAAGCAAAGCACTCAAATAATAAATTTGCCAATGGCGAAAATCACAAAATTTTTAGCTGCGACTTAGCCTTGCCACTTTCTGGAAGGCAAGACGCAAAAAGCTTTGTCATAGTCGTAGCTAAAAATGCAGCAAATTTAGCGATCTTGCGTCAAATTTGCGTTTTTCATAGACGAGATTAAGCCTTCTTTAAAAACTCCGTCTTTAACACGATGACGCCCATTTTATCGATCTTGCCTTCGATTTCTTTGTCGTCGTCCGTGAGCTTGATGTTTTTTACCATGGTTCCGCGCTTTAGCGTAGCGCCCGCGCCTTTTACTTTTAGGTCTTTGATCAGAGTTACGTTATCTCCCGCGTTTAGTTCGGTTCCGTTTGCGTCTTTTGGCATATTTTCTCCTTTAAATTTAGCGCCCATTTTACTAAAAAATGAGCAAAAAATAAAGTCCAAGCCGCTCAATTTACTTCGTATCGTTAAATAAAGTTGATAATTTGATTTTATTTGGACAATATTGTGATAAGTCTGCGTAAAAAAATCGCCTCTAAAATTTAAACAAAGTTTCAAGGCTTCCAAATTTTAAAATTTAAGACAAAAGAGCCAAATTTGACCCTTTTGCCGTTAAATTTAAACAAGCTTTTTGATGACGTCTAGCACGAGATTGCACTTCGGTACGACGGAGTCAACTTCCATGTATTCGTTTTTAGTGTGCATATTCCCACCCGTCGGCCCCAGTCCGTCGATCGTCGGGCAGCCCGCCGAGGCCGTGATATTGCCGTCGCTTAGACCGCCGGCGTCCACCCAGCTCACCTTCGCGCCCGTTTCTTTGGCGACCTCGTCGAAGATCGCCTTGATCCTCGGTAAATTTTGCTCGTCTATCATCGGCGCTTCTTCGTTGATTAGTATCTTTTTATGCGTTACGCCGTTTACGATGCCTTTGCTTAGTATCTCGTCCAGCTTTTTGTTAAAAAACTCGACCGAAGAGGCGAATTTATACCTCATCTCGCAGGTCACGCTGGCAAACTCGGGCACGACGTTTTGCGCGGTGCCGCCGTTTGTGATGATGGAGTTAAAGGTATGTCCAGCCGCAAAATCGGTCAGCTTTGATAGCTCGACTACGAAATTTGCCGCCTCGACGAGTGCCGAGCGGCCGAGCTCGGGATGGTTACCCGCATGCGCGCCCACGCCGTAAAACTCGATCACGTAGGACATCACGCCCTTTCTAGTCGCCACCATCGAGCCGTCCTCGCGAGCCGGCTCCATCACGAGGCAAAAATTGGACTTTCTCGCGTATTCGCGGATCTTTTCTTTGGCGAAATTTGACCCCGTCTCCTCGTGCGAGTTTAGAAACAAAGCGATGTTGATTTTACTAAGATCAAGCTCCTTGATGACGTAGAGCGACAGCAGCGCTCCGCCCTTGTCGTCGATGACGCCTAGCGCGTTTACCCTGCTCTCGTTCTGAGTAAAAGGGGTATTTTGCACCGAACCAACGGGGAAAACCGTATCCATGTGTGCGACGAAAAGCACGTCAAATTTCGCCGCGTTCGGGTTGTTTGAGATGAGCAGGCAGTCAGCGACCTTATCGGTACCCAGCGCTACCGTTTCGTGCTTTAGACCTAGCGTCTCCGCCTTATTTTTAAACCACTTCGCGACGCTATTTACGCCCTCTATGCTAGCCGTCGGGCTCTCTATGTTAGTTAGCTCCTTTAGCTCGGCTAGATATTGTTTTAGCTCCTCTTGCTTCATAGACCCTCCTTTATACGATGAGACTCGTGACAAACATCGCTAGATAGGTGTTTAGGATACATATGCCAAATAACACCAAGTAGTGCTTGCCAGGAATTCCCAGCACGCCCAGTACGCGCCCCATATACTGCACCGTAGAGCCTACTAGCGCCATACCCGGGATCAGTACGGCGATGTCTGGAGCCGTTAGAGTGCCGCCCTGAACTAGCGCCACTAGCACGCCCGCAGACCCGCCCCAGCTAAGAAACGCCGCCATGATCACCGCTATCGACTCGCCCGGTAGCCCAAGCGGTAGCATAACAAATCCGAGATACTTGCCTATGATATCAAGCGCGCCAGAGACTTTTAGGATGTGGATGATAACAAAAGCCATAAGGACGTTTGGGATAGTGTTGTGAACGGCAATATCCCAGCCCTTCCTAGCGCCTTCTACGAAAACGTCGGTTAATAATTTATTATTAGCTTGCTCGCTCATACTTCAGTCTCCCCGTCTTTTACGAATTTTTTAACGTAAAGTCTCATCAAATTTGCGCCAAATACCTTAAACACCAAAATAATTCCTAGGCCCGCCGCGATAGACATAGGCGCAAGGGCTCCGTTTTTGTCCGCAACCAAAAGTAGCGGCGCAAAAGACGCTAGGAAATTCGTGATCATCGCGCCCGCGCTAAACTGAAACGCGGCAAATATCAAAAGCTCTTTGTGCGTGATCTTACCGTCTTGGCGTAAAAACTTCGCCGTAGAGCTACCCGCGTCGGTACTTTGCGTGCTGGCTATGAGCGAGATCGAGCAGCAGCCAGGGATACCGATGAGAGGCTTTAGCACGGGAGTTAGCCAGCGCGAAGCCGCATAAAGCGCGTAATATCTCTCAAATATCGCGACAAAACCTAGAGCTAGCATGATCGCAGGAACCAGACTAAGCGCAAATATAAAACCGCCCTTTGCGCTAGTGCCGCCTGCAGTTTTAAACCACTCCGGAAACTGTCCGGTTAGCTTACCGAAATCAAAAATGCCGCCCGCGACATCCTTTAAGAAACCGCCGAAAAAGACGATAGCTAGGATCAAGACAACGGTGCCGATCGCTAGCTTTTTGCCGTCGTTTGCCTCTTGCATAAAGCCTCCTTAAAAATAAAGTAAATACATAGGTAATATACAGTTGCGAAGCTTAGGAATGAGTAAAAAGCAGATTAAGATAATGAATAATATTTAGTTCTTTTAGTTAATGTTACTTTTAGATACTTTGATTTTAAAACAATCAAATTTAATAAAAATAACCGTAAATTTGCAACTTTAATAATATAGCCGAGAGAGATGAAGTAATCTATCCAAAACAGCGATAGAGTTAAAATTTGACAAAAACAAGGCAAGCGGCTCATATAGTCAAATTTAAGACTCTGCTTGCAGTTGCTAAAATTTAAAGCCGAAATTTATGAAATTTGACTTCAAATTTGAACTAAAAAATCAAGGCGAAGTGAAGTAAATTTCGTCCCAAGCCTAGACATATAGTTTGTCGCAGGGCAAAATTTACGCTCTACTTGCAGTTGCGAGTACAACGAAGCAAAAAGCATTTAAAAGCGCTCGCAAGACGAGCCGCCCTACTCAAAGATGTTTTTGTGTAAGATTTCCTCCAGCACTACCGTCGCGTAGCTGCCTTTTTGCAGCGTGAAATTTATCGTAAAGTGCGCTTTTTCCTCGTTATATTTATAGTTTGCATCCTCCAAATAGCACCACGCAAAGCGCCTAGATCCCGTCATTTTAGCTTTATATTCATTTACCTGCGCGAAAATTTGATCCTCTAACGCCCTAGCCGCGCCCTGCGCCTCATACGCCTTCGCGCCCGCGATAAGCCCGCAGCTAGTGATATCTCTAGCGTCAAAGCGCGCGCCCTCCGCGTCCAAATCCTCGCACAAAAAGCACTTGCCGTGCGGGTAGTGACCCAAAACTTCGCCCTCTATCAGCTTAAAAAATCTCTTTTGCGATTTTAAATTTTTCAAAATCGCGCCGCCCAGATACGGGTAAATTTGAGCTAGCTCAGAAAGGCTAAAATCCTGCGCGAACCTCGAAATTTCCACGCGTTTGCTAAGCCAGCGGTTAAAAAGATCGCTCTGATATGCCGAGATCAAAAAGTCGTTTAGCTTTGGATTTTTACTCTTTTTGCCGTTTACGGTGCCAGATTTTAGTAGTTCCAGCCCGCTTTGCGCGTTGTCGCCGTATTTGCCGAAACGCTGATAGCCAAAGTAGTTAGCATATCCTGCCTCGTCAATGTTTCGCACGGCTTGTTCCAGCTTCGCCGCTTCGCTAGGCATCACTTTTTTTAGGCGGATAAAAAAGCTGTTGCCTTTTAGGTGCCCTATGCGAAGCTTATTGTCGTGCGCGGCGAGGCTTAAAATTTTCATCTTTTCGTGGCTAAAATTTACCAGTGCTGCCTCAAATTTACGCGGCATCGAGATAAACTGCGTCGTCATACCCTGCTTGTCTTTTAGGCCTGCGTAGCCAAAATCCCTCATCTTTACGCCGCTTATTTCGCTAAGCGCATGCAAGGCCTCCTGCGTCGTCATATCTTTTTTGCAAATTTCGATTATCAGGTGCTCGCCCTGCCCGCTAAATGCGTAAAGCGGGATCTCGCGCACCACGAAATCGTCCGAGTTTTTACTAAAATACGCGTTAATGGGCGCGTGAGTGAGCGCGTAAAGAGGCTTAAAAATGGTGGTTTCTTGCATTGCTTTTAAATTTTCCTTTCGTGATTTTGGCAAAAATCGTGATTTTCGTGCGGGTTTTGCGTGCGAGGCTTAAGATTTTGGCGCGGTTTTTCGGACTAAAAGTAAATAAAATCTCGTATTCCTCGCCGCTATTTAGCTCGCATTTGCTTAGCCGTTTGCTAAATTTCGCCCCGCACCGACTCTGCGCGCAAAGCTTGACTAGATCTGCGCCAAGCCCGTCTGAAACGTCCATAGCGGCGTTTATCTTATCCGCTGCGGCGTAGAAAAATTTATCTTTTAAAACAGGCTTTTTAAAGCGCGAATTTGACGCGACACGCCCGCCGTTTAAAAGCATCCTAAGCCCTTTTAAACTACCTCCAAGCTCTCCTGTAAAAGCGACCAGATCGCCCTTTTTCGCGCCGCTTCGCAAAACTGCCTTGCCGCAAAGCCGCGAGATAACGGTAACGCTAAGTAGAATTTTATCGCTACCGATCGTGTCGCCGCCGATGATAGTCACGCCGTACTCGTCGCAAACGTCGGCAAATCCCTTGCGTAGCGCCGAGATCTGCGCCGCGCTCGTATTTTTGGGTAGCCCAAGTCCCAAAAGCGCAAATTTAGGCTCGGCGTTCATCGCGACGGCGTCGGAGAGATTTACTAGCATCGCCTTGCGCGCGATCTCCTCCATGCTAAGCCAGCCTGCCAGGAAGTGCGTCCCCTCGCAAAAAAGATCCTTGCTATACACCCATTTGCCGCGCTCATGCGCCACGACGGCGCCGTCGTCGCCGATAAAGGAGTTGCTAAATTTATCGATTATTAGGCGTTCTTTATCCATTTTGAGATTTTATAAAATTCGGGCTAAAAAGGCGCTTGAAAAACGAATTTATTTAAGCGGCTCGGCAAATTTAGCCGCTTTTAAATTTACCGAGTTAAAAAATTTATCCGAAAATCTCAAATTTGTTAAATAACTCCGGTTCGTCTTTTACTATGCCGCGCTTAACCAGATCAGCCACGACATCGCGGTCGCAGTCGGTTTGTAGCGGCCAGCCGCGCGTATAGCCCTCGGCCTCGCCTTTTGCGGTGGCATCGATGCAGACCGCGCCCTCACGCACGTAGATATCGCGCAAGGCGTCGATATTATTTGTCACGCGCCAAAGCAGCATATACGGGTTTTCCAGGCAGTTTTCAGAGCCAACAAAAACGAGTAGTTTAAAGTGCTCTTTAAATTTCAAAAGCTCTTCAAAAACCTCTTTTACGAGGCGGTTTTTATCAAATTTGACGACGCAAATCGGAGTTTTGGTATTTGTTTTAAACTGCACGAGCTGCGTTAAATTCGGCTCTATTTCTTTAAATTTAGCCAGCAGCGCGGCGTCGTCCAAAAGCACTGGCGCAGGCACCGAAAAATCCTGCGTAGCGTCGATTCCCAGCTTACCGCCGAAGCACGAGTTGGGGCTGGCGTGATCTAGCTGATCGCACACGCCTTCGCTGATTAGCAGAGCATTTTTGCCAAAACGGTTTAAAATATACTCCGTAAGCGCGTCATAATCGCTCAAATCAGGCGCATCCTCGCCGACGAAAACCGCGTGTTTAACAAAGCTCATCTGGCCCACGCCCCAAAACGCGTGCATCGCCTGCTTCGCGTGCGCCGGATAAAGGGCATTTATCTTAGCCAAGATCAGGTTGTGAAAGACGCCGTTTTCAGGCATGTTGTAGTCTAGAAGCTCGGGCACCGTCGTGCGCAAAAGCGGCAAGAAAATGCGCTCCGTCGCCCAGCCCATGTACTTATCCTCAAGCGGCGGCTTGCCGACTACGGTCGCGTGAAATACCGGCTCACGCTTACTCGTGACCGCCGTAACCTCCATCACCGGAAACGGCCCCACCGGCGTGTAAAAGCCCGTGTGATCGCCAAACGGTCCTTCAAGCTCAAATTTATTCGTATCCACAAAGCCCTCGATCACGTAGTCCGCGTCGTGCGGGACGTAAATTTCGTTCGTTAGCGACCTTACGAGTTTGGCCGGCTCTTTGCGGATGAAGCCGTAAAGCAGCAGCTCGAACACGCCCTTTGGTAGCGGCGCCTGGCCGCACCAGATACAGAGCGGGTCTCCGCCGATAGCGACGGATACGGGCATCTTGCGGCCCGCGCGCTTGTATTCGTTAAAGAAATTCGCGCCGTCTTTGTGGATCTGCCAGTGCATGCCGAGGCGATTTTTACCATAAATTTGCAAGCGGTACATGCCGACGTTTTGCAGTTCGCCGTCCAGGCTCTGCGTATAGACCTGCCCCATCGTGATAAAGGCGCCGCCGTCAAGCGGCCATGTTTTTAGCGCAGGAAGCGAGAGCAGATCGACCTCCTCGCCCGTAAATTTGACCTGCTGACACTCGCCCTCGCCTTTTAATCTTTTCGTGAAAACTTTTCTCATCTCAAACAAATACGCGGCGAAATTTAGCTTTTCGCCAAAGCTTTTAGGCTTTTTTGGTTTTAAAAGCCGCTCGATCTCGTCCGCGATCTCGTCCGGATCTCGTCCGAAAATAAGCTCTAAAGCACGCTTTGAGCCGTAGATGTTGGCTAGAACTGGAGCAAATTTGCGCCCGGTTTTTTTGCAGATAGGATTTGTAAAAAGCAGCGCCTGCGAGTTTTCGCGCTTAACCTCGATGTAGCTTGCGTGCGCGATTTCCAGATCGATATCCGCGGGCTCGTCGATGACGCGCAGTAGGCCGTTATCTTTTAGAAGCTTGATGTAGTCCATATGTCGCCTTTTTGATTTTTGGGCGATTTTAGCCAAAAATAGCTGAAAAAGGCGAAGCGAAGCCTGAAATGGTTATTTATCGCAGGCGCCGATAGCTCGCAAGATAGCAATCATCCCCTCGGCCGCCACGTCGTTCGTGATCTTGCCAGCGTCGTTAAAATAGTAAAAGTTCATCACCCTAGCACTAAATTTACGCCCAGTCGCCGCAACGCCCGCAAACTCGCACTCATGTGTACCTGTGCATAGCCAATATACCGCCACGCAGCGCTCATCCGCCACCATGTCTTGCATCGCCCACTGCACGTCGGGGAAGCTATCTCGCATCATCTTTACTACCGCAAAATAGCCCTCTCCTCCATAAAGCAGCTCTGGCGAAGCAGGCGTGAGAAAAGGCGCTTTTGGATCTACCAGCTCTTTTAGAGCCGCCGCGTCTGCGCTGTTTATAGCCTTTTCAAAGCGCTTCATAGCAGCTTTATTTTGCGATATTTTATCCGCGTTTTGGCTTGCGGCATTTAGCGCACTAGGTAGCGCCGCAACTCCCGAAACGGCGGCAAATTTTAGAATTTTTCGTCTTTTTATCTCTAAATTTAAACAAATTATTTTGATACGCTAAGCTTTAGCAGCTCGCCGAATATCTCTTTGCAGTATTTCATAAAGCGTTCATTTAGCCGCACGCCTTCTATATTGGCGCTGATGACGCTATCCTTTACTTCAAAAACTATGGTTTTATCAGTGATAGTTACGCATTTGCAAGCGTTATAGCAAACGTCGCCGTTACACTCCGCGTATAGGCCGTTTATATCGGCGTTTTCGTCGTCATCTTTTTTGAGTTTGATCGGTCTTTGAAAGATTATGTAGTTTTTGTAGTTATATTTGTCGTCTGCAAGACCGATCATATAGTAGTTGTCTTTGCTATTTTTAGTAGCGGTTACGGCTTTTGCTTTAAAATTTAGCTCAAACACGCCTCTACGCCATCTCCTCGGCTCGTTTTAGCAGCTCTTTTGCGCCCTTACCGATAAATATCCGTCCAAGCTCGGCGCCCACGCTTTTCCATTCGCTTTTTTGCGCGACGATATTTTCGCGTATACTCTCGCTACCGTCGGGCAGTCCCACGACGGCGCGTATCTCGATCTTATCGCCGTTTAAATTTGCATTTACGCCGATAGGCACCTGGCATCCGCCCTCTAGCATCGCGACGAAATCGCGCTCCACGGTCGTTTCTATGACGGCTTTTTCATCCTTTAAAAACTCTATCAAATTTAAAATTTCAGCGTCCTCTCTAGCCTCGATACCGAGCGCCCCCTGCCCCATCGCAGGTATCATTTGATCTAGCTCAAACGGCACTATATGCGCGACTTCGGAGCGTAAATTTAAGCGGTTTACGCCCGCCATCGCTAGGATGATCGCGTCAAATTCGCCCTCTTTGAGCTTGCGCAAACGAGTTTGGACGTTGCCTCGCAGCGAGATTATCTCAAGATCGGGACGCATCGCTAAAAGCTGCATTTTGCGGCGCAGGCTCGTCGTGCCCACGCGCGCGCCCTGGGGCAGATCCTCAAATTTAGCGTATTTTTCGCTCAGCATCGCATCTCTCACGTCCTCGCGCGAGCAGATCGCGGCTAGCACTAGCCCCTCCGGAAATACGACCGGTACGTCTTTTAGACTATGCACGGCGATGTGCGTTTCGCCGCTTAGCATGCTGTCTTCCAGCTCTTTTGTAAAAAGCCCCTTGCCGCCGATTTTAGCTAGCGGCGTATCGAGTATCACGTCGCCTTTGGTTTTCATGCCTGTTAGCTCGACTTCAAGCTCCGGGTAGCGCGATAGAATTTTATCCCTGATATGCTCGCTTTGCCACATCGCTAGCACGCTTTTTCTCGTTGCGATTTTTAGTTTTTCCATATTTGCCTCTTTTCTTCTACAACTTCGACGTCAATGATCTCGCCGTCATCGCGCGGTTTGTCCTGTCCGCTTTCAAATTTTTCGCGGTAAAATTCGCCCGCTCTCGCCCGCTCGCCGCCGTTTTTTAAATTTGCAAAAAACGCCACCGCTACGATCGCCGCACCCAAAACGTCGGTGATAAGCCCAGGGATAAACATAAAAAAGCCCCCGATCGCCATACCTACGCTACTAAAGACGTCCGCGGGCTTAAAAAACGCGATGTTGCTAGTTAGCTGAAAAAATCCGACGCGAAACATAAAAAATAGCCCCAAAATAGCCGATGCGATGACCTCTAGGACCAAATTTAAAAATCCGTACGCGTGGATAAAAAAATACGCCGCCACGATCTCCAAAACGACGTAAGGCGTAAAAAAATGCTTTATCATAGGCTCTTTAGACGCGCTAAAATTTCGCTCGCTTTGACGGTTTCTTTAGTTAGTCCGTCGCGCGTGACGAGTTCGACCGTGCCTTCAGCTAGCCCCTTGCCCACGATCACGGCATAAGGAAAGCCCATCAGCTCAAATTCGCTCATTTTGACGCCAAAACGCTCGTTTCTATCGTCAAGCAACACCGAAACGCCCGCCTCGCGCAAGTCATCGTAAAGCCCCTGCGCAAATTTAACGCTCTCTTCGTCCTTTAAATTTGAGACGATGATTTCAAATTTAAACGGAGCTAGGGTTTCGCTCCAGATTATGCCCTTTTCGTCGTGTTTGGCCTCGACGGCGACGGCGACCAGGCGGCTAACGCCTATGCCGTAGCAGCCCATGATAAACGGTTTTGCCTTGCCGTTTTCATCCAAAAACGTCGCACCCATCGGCTCTGAGTACTTGGTGCCCAGCTTAAATATATGTCCAACCTCGATACCTTTACTAACGCTTAAATTTCCGCCGCAACAAGGGCATTTATCGCCGGCTTTGACCGCGGTTAAGTCTTTGAAACGATCGGCATTAAAGCTGCTAACGCTAACGCCTACAAAGTGATAATCTCGCTCGTTTGCGCCGCAGATCATCTGCGATTCGCCTTCAAGCTCTTTGTCGATGTAAAACTCTACGCCTTTTAGCCCAACCGGCCCGCAAAACCCGCTAACTAACCCGGCTGCCGCGATCTCGGCTTCAGTCGCGTCCGCTAGCTCGAGTGCCCCGCACGCGTTTTGGGCCTTGACCTCTTGTAGCTCATCCTCGCCGCGCACGAAAAATACTACGATTTTCTCGCTTTTTTCGCCTTTATCGCCGATAAAAATCGCCTTTTTTATCACCGCTTTTATGCAGTAAAACTCATCAACTCTAAAAAACTCCGCCACGTCTTTGATGGTTTTGGCGTTCGGAGTTAAAAATTTAGCCGCGTCGGCCTCGGGTCTTTCGGCCTGCGTCGTTCGTTTTGCGCGGGTTGCGGCCTCTATGTTTGCGGCGTAGTCGCAGTTTTCGCAGACGATGATATCGTCCTCGCCGCTATTTGCCAGCACCATAAACTCTTTGCTTCCGCTGCCGCCTATCGCGCCGCTATCGGCTCTAACCGCGCGGAAATTTAGCCCAAGGCGAGTAAAAATTTTGCTATAAGTTTTTTCCATCAGGTCAAATTCGCGGTCCAGATCCTCGGCGTTTGCGTGGAAGCTATATCCGTCCTTCATCAAAAACTCGCGCCCTCTAAGCAGCCCGAACCTCGGCCTTGCCTCATCTCTAAATTTGGTATTTATCTGGTATAAATTTAGCGGCAGTTGCTTATAGGACGTTACTTTGCCCCTCACGAGCGCGACCACGCTCTCTTCGTTTGTCGGGCTTAAAACGAAGTCGTTTTCTTTGCGGTCCTTAAAGCGCAAAAGCTCCTTGCCGTAGACGTCAAAGCGTCCGCTCTCGCGCCAAAGATCCGCAGACGTGACGAAGCTCATCGAGATCTCCTGCGCGCCCGCTTCGTCAAGCTCCTCTTTGACGATATTTTTTATATTTTCAAGCACTCGTTTGCCAAGCGGCAAAAAGTTATAAAGTCCGCTGCCTACCTGCTCGGCGTAGCCCGCTCGGAGCAAAAATTTATGACTCGCTAGACTCGCGTCTTTTGGCGCTTCTTTTGCCGTCGGCGCGTAAAGTTTGCTAAATTTCATTCGTTCTCCCATTCAAATTCATTATTTTCTTCTTGCGGCGTTTGCTCCGCAACGTTAAAGATTTCCCCGACGGCTCTTAGCTGCGCTTCGCTTCCCGCAGCGCCCGCGAGGTTTTTTAAATTTATCGTCGGCGCGTGCAAAAACGCCCTAAAAACCTGATGTATAAGGCGGTACGCTTCATCTTTGTCGCTATGTTTTAGATAGCCCTTTTTTAGGGCTTTCGCTAGCTCTCTCTCGGCACACTCTTTAGCCTGCTCTCTGATACCTTTGATTAGCGGCGTGACGGCTAGCTCGCGCAGCATTTGGAAAAACGCCGCCGTATTTCGTCCGACGATACCGTATGCGATCTGAGCCTGCTCTTCACGCAGGGCGAGGTTTTTATTTACGATCTCTTGCAGGTCGTCCACGGCGTAAATTTTGATATTTTCGCTCTCAGTGATCGCGATATCGCGAGGCACGGCTATATCAAAAAAGTAACGCTTAAACTCTTTTGGCTCCACCATCGCGTCGATCAAAACCGGATGCGGCGCGGCGGTCGCGGAAAATATAATTTGATATTTATTTATGTACTGCGCTACGTTTGAAAGCGAGTCGTACTCGTTATTATCCCCCAGCGTTAGGGCTAAATTTTTAGCGCGCTCTTTGTTTCGGCTGATGATTATCGTTCGCGCGCCGCTTGCGATTAGGTGTTTTGAGGCTAGCTCCGCCATCTCGCCCGCGCCCACTATCACGGCGACCATGCCGTTTAGCGTGCCGAAAATTTCCTTTGCCTTCGCCACCGCGACGCTTGAAACGGAGATCGGATTTTTTGAGATTTCGGTTTTGTTTCGCACCTCCGCCGCGCACTTAAAGGCAAACTCCATCGCCCTGCCGAGCTTTGCGCCGCATTTGCCGTTAGCGCGGGCAAATTTATACGCCTCTCTTAGCTGGCCCGCGATCTGCGTTTCGCCGACAACAAGGCTATCTAGCGAACTAGCCACGGCAAAGAGATGATGCACGGCGCCGTTATCCTCGTAGATGTCGGCTCTGCTTTGCAACTCCTCAAAAGGGATGCCGCAGATGAGCGACATGCAGGCGATGATGTGCTTGCTAGCGCCTTCGACCGTCTTTACGCTAGCGATGATCTCGACGCGGTTGCAGGTGCTTAGCACCATGCACTCGTTGATGTTTTGGCTGGAGCTAATGAGGCGTAAAATTTCGTTTTTGCGCTCGATGTTAGAAAAAGAGAGCTTTTCGCGCACGGAGATATCGGTATTTTTGTGCGTAAAGCTCACGCTTGCGTAATGCATTAAAATTCCCTATCTATCATTGATTTTACGATACTTTCTAGGCCGTCTACGTTAAATTTTTCTACCGATTTTATCGCCTGCTCGCCTAAATTTTTCGCCGCTTCTATGCTTTTTTTTATCGCGCCCGTTTCGTTCATCTTTACCTTCACCCAGCCTTGCTCGGCCTCGCTCAGATCTTTTTTAAACAAGTTTTTTAGCTGCTCTTTGTCCGCTTCATTTAAGCTTTCGTAAAGATAAATGTAAGGCAGCGTCGTTTTGCCCTCTTTAAAGTCGCTAAAATTCGGCTTTCCAAGCGTCGCGGCGTCTTGCGTGACATCTAAGATGTCGTCGATTATCTGAAAAGCTAGGCCTAGGTTTTTGCCGTAAATTTTAAAATTACGCGCGTCAAGTCCTGTCAGCATCGCGCCGACCGCGGCAGCAGCCTCGATCAAAACGGCGGTTTTATAGTAGATCATCGTTTCGTATGCAGACTTATCGTCGTTAAATTTAGCCGAGAGATCCACGTCCATCATCTCGCCCACACTTAGCTTGCTAACCGCGCCCGATATCTCGCCCGCGATCTCGTGCGGGAATTTTGACAGCTCGTAAAAGCCCTTCGAGTAGAGGATATCGCCCAGCATCACGGCATTTTTGGTGCCAAAGCTCGCGTTTATACTCGGGCTTCCGCGCCTGGTGTCAGCATCGTCGATCACGTCGTCGTGAAGCAAGCTAGCTAGGTGAATAAGCTCAATAATCGCGCAAATTTTTAAACTCTGCTCGTTCTCGCCCGCTATTTTTAAAAGTAACTTAGAGCGCAGCTTTTTGCCTGAGTTTATCCGCACAAACATCGCATTTGCGGGCTCATAGCCAAGCTCTGCGATAAAATTTTTCATTATCAGATCGATTTTTTCCATTTATGCTCACTTAAATTTTGCTTTTATCTGGCGTTTTGCGCGCTATTTTGAGCGCCGCTCTGCTTTTTTGGCGGGTCCAAAAACTCCACGTCCACGCGCTGTTCGTCGTCGTTTATCAGCACGCGAAATTTCGCTACGCCTTGCTTAAAATCCTCAAAAACGAGATAAAGCGCGACGCGGTCGCTAGGCGGAAACTTAAGATCAGGTATCAAAGTCTGCTTATAGGTCTCAAGGCCGCGTCTTAACGACATAACAAGCTGGCGAGGATAGTTTCGGTAGCGCGAATGTACGATGATGTTCGTGTTATCAAAAAGCGTCCAACGAAAATCAAAGCTCTCGCGCTCGTCAGTTCCCTTTTTGGTTACGAAAACCCGCGCCCACTCGTCTTTTTTGAGCTCAAAAAGGTGCTCTTCCTCGAAATTTACCGCGCCGAAAACCAGCGATAAAAACAACGAAAATATAACGGCTATTTTACTCATTTTGACTTAAAATATCCCCACTAAGCCCGATATAAATGTCGTTTAGCCGCTCATTTACAAGGGTCTGATTTTGAGAAATAAACGAATTTTGCGCCGTTTCGTCAAATCCGTTTTTTTCACAAAATTCGCTCATCGCGATAAATTTTTCAAAGGTTTTTTCAAGCTCGTTTTCGACTAAATTTTTATTCGCGTTAAATAAAATTTCAAAGAATTTTTCTCTCGGACTTTGAGAAAATATATCATA
>CAUQOI010000022.1:0-21704 GCA_963519525.1 uncultured Campylobacter sp. | reverse complement strand
ACGACAAAGATAAAAAATTCGTAAATTTCACGCGAAGCGCGAGATATTACGTTTTGGGATTTACTCTTTTTATCTCGTTGGTCACTTCGGCCCCGGCGTTTGAGGGCATTAGCTTTATCGGCATTATTCAGCGCGGCGTCATCTACGGCGGCACGCTGTGGCTATTCGTGGCGTTTGGAGTGTTTGCGATAGACGCGTTTATCGGCGATAGACTAGTCTGCTCAAAGCTTTGTCCGCTGGGCGCTTTTTACGCGATAGCCGGCAAATTTGCCCTTATCAGAGTAAAGCACGATGCGGCTAGCTGTACCAACTGTATGAAGTGTAAGCTAATCTGCCCGGAAAACCAAGTGCTCGGCATTATCGGCAAGCAAAGCGGGTTTATAACCTCGAGCGAGTGCATCAGCTGCGGACGCTGTATCGACGTCTGCGACGATGACGCGCTCAAATTTAATATAAGAAATTTAAGGAGAAATTAATGAAAGCTAATAAGCTTATTTTTGGAGCCATTTGCGCCGCTGCGCTACTCATCGGCTGTAATAACCCTAGCGTCGGCGACGTATCAGGCTTAAGAACCGCCGAAGTTACCGACGAGAACGTGACTTTAGCGGATATTAACTGGACTAGCCCGATGCCGGGCGAAGCGCAAAAATATGAGCGCTCTTTCGAGAACGCCCCGCCGCTAATCCCACACGATATCGCGGATCTGCTTCCTATCACGAAAGATAACAATATGTGCGTCACCTGCCATATGCCTGAAGTCGCGAAAGACGTAGGCGCTACGCCGATCCCTAAATCTCACCTTTACAGCATGAGATTTAACAAAGACAAAGGCGGCGAGCTAAGCCAAGACCGCTACGACTGCACGACTTGCCACGTTCCGCAAGCTAAAGTAAAACCGCGTGTGAAAAACAACTTTAAGCCTGACTTTAGCCGTCAGCAAGACGCGCAACACCGCTCAAACCTTCTAGATATACTAAACGAAGGCGTTAGGTGAGCGTATCCAGACGCGAACTATTTACTAAATTTTTGGGCGGCAAAACCGCTCAAAAATTTATCGCGCCGCCTTATTTTTGCGGCGAATTTAACTGCGCTGATTGCGAAGCGCCTTGCGTTAGCGCTTGCGATAGAGAGCTTTTGAGTTTTGAAAACGAGAGAGTAAATTTTAAATTTAAGTCCTTGGGTTGCAACTTTTGTAAAGAGTGCGCGCTTGCTTGCGAGGAGACGGGACGAGAGGTTTTAAATTTAAAATTCGCAGCTACTATAGAAGCTAAAATTTTTATCGACGTGCATAGCTGTCTTGCGTGGAATGGCACGATTTGCTGTAGTTGCCAGGACGTTTGCAAATTTAGAGCGATCGATTTTTTAGGCGTTTTTCGCCCGAGCGTAAATCAAAAATGCACGGGCTGCGCGCAATGTATGGAAGTTTGCTTCGCGAATAGTATCAAAATGGAGGCGTTATGAGAAAATTTATTTTATTTTTTACGGCGATTTTTTGCTTAAATTTGACCGCAAATTTAGCGGCGGCACCGCTTGAGATCTTGCAACCGGACAAGGTCATAAAAGCGGGCGCAAACGTGATAAGCTCAAATTTGATAGATGAAATTTTATATCTGGGCACGGACGGCAGCGAGCTTGATATCTACGACATAAAGGCGGATAAATTTTTAGAACCGATCAAATTTCGCACAGTCAAAACGCACTTTAGCGACGAAGAGCCCGCGAAAATTTTTAGCATCGACCGCCTGGGCGATATGCTTTTGGTTTTAACCGAGATGGACTACAACGAGCGTTATTTGTATGTTTTTAAAAAAGAAAATGACGGCTGGAGCGAGGTTAGCAATATGCACCTAACTAACAAATCCGCCAAAAAGGCCTTTTTCATAGATGAAAAAACGGCGGTTGTATCGGACTTTGGCAATGAAATTTACTACATTGATCTCGAGAGCAAAAAAGCTGTTTTTAAACATAAATTTTCCATCGCGCTTTACGTGGATTTTGAGATCAACAAAACTCGCGACAAAATCGCTATCGGAGCCGAAAGCGGCGTGATTTATATCTATAATCTAAAAACTCGCCAAACCGAGCAGACTCTAAATTTCTTTAAAGACAATATGTACGACATTGACTATAAAAATGACGTCGTAGCCGTGGGCTGCATCGACAAACAAGCGGGCGTTTTTAACGGCTCGATGAGCTATTTTAAGTCTGATTTTATCGTTTATGCGACGGGGCTTAGCGACGATGCCAAAACGCTAGCGTATATGAACGGCGAAGAGAGCGATATCCTGGTCTACGACATCGCAAGTAAGACAAAACTCGCGACCGTAAAAACAGGACAGCAAATTTTAAATGAAATTTACCTCTCCGATAGCGGCAGGCTAATTAGCGTCGCGTATGAAAAAGAGGTTAAATTTTGGAGCGTAAAATGAACATATCAAGTGCGATAGTATATACCAAAGACGGAAACGAAGCTACCGAAGTAGCTAAAAGAATCGAGCAAGTAAAAGGCTGTGAGGTCATCGCCGCGCAAGACGGCAAGATCGTAGTCGTGATGAGCGCGGAAAATTTAGACGGCGAGATAGAGCTATTTAAAGCGCTAGAAAGCGTTGAGGGCGTCTCCGGGGCTGCAATGATATACAGCTATCAAGAGGATTTGCAGCAAGATATCGAAAGCATTAAAAAAAGCGGCAAGATAAGCGAAATTTTACTTGACGAAAACATCGATGCCAAGGACATCGTATATAACGGCCACGTCGGCGATAGGGTAAAATAAATTTTTACCCGTTAACTTTATCCTAAATTTGACGATATATAATACGGATAAAATTTAAAGGATAAAACATGCAAAGCATCAACGGCTTAAGCCAAAATTCCTACATCCCGCAACCTCGCTATGACTTGCAAAACGTCCAAAACACGGCAAGCGTAGATCAAAACGAAAATATAAAAAGGATGCAAGAAGCCTACGCAAATATCGACGTAAAACAGCTAACAAATAGCTATTTGTCGCATTTTCAGGCTAGAGCGGACTCAAATTCGAGCTCAAATTTCTTATCTCAGGTTTCGGCCTTTAACGGCTCTGCAAAATTTAACGACATTTTCGGCGCTCAAAACAAAAGCATAAATTCTCTAAACGATATCTTGTCCGGCGTCGATTTTAAATCTATCGGCTACGAGGGCAAGCCTATAACGCAACTAAGCCAAAGCGAAGCCAGCGATCTAGTGAGCGAGAATGGATTTTTCGGTATCGCAAACACTGCGGATAGGATTTCAAATTTTATTATTAGCGCCGCAGGAGACGACCTACAAAAGCTCGAGGCCGGAAAAGAAGGCATGCTAAGGGGCTTTAAAGAGGCTGAGAAAATTTGGGGCGGTAAACTGCCTGAAATTTCGCAAAAAACGATAGAAAAAGCGACGCAAGCCGTAGATAAAAGAATAGCCGAACTTGGCGGGAACGTCCTTAGTGTTCAGGCTTAAGGTTTTAAATTTAGCCACCGTTTTGCTGGTTTTTAGCGGCTGCGCATTTTTTGAGAAAAAACCGGTGCCAAAAATCGTTCAAAAACCAGTCGTACAAAAACCTGCACCAGTTAAAGGCTCTTTGCGCGGCGTGATATCAAGCGTGACCTATGACGGCGGCAGGTACTGTTACGATATAAAATCAATCGACGTATCAAACGGCAAACTGCCTAGCGGCAAGTACTGTGCGGATAAATTTTACTTTTCTAGCGGAGATACCGTCTATGCAAGCGTTTCAGGCGGACTCGTCACTGAGATGCTGCTCATAAAAAGCGGAACGCACCACGTTACGCACAAAGTAAAGAAAACGCCGAAATTTAAAAGTACAAGTCCTGCAAAAAGCCCGCAGCAAGAAGAAAATAACAAAAAAATCCTAATCGAAGTTCCGAAAAGTGAAAATATCAGCTTTGATTAGCCGTTGATTTACCGAAATATTTTATAATTCTTACAAGCAATCAAAGTTAGAACTCCTTTTAAGAAGGGGATGTGCGTCCCCTTTTTTTATTCTTTTTCTCATAAAAATCATTAAAATTTAGTTTTTGTATTTAAGCTTTGCTGATAGTATTTGCATTTTGGTAATATCAAGTATCAAAAAATTGGCTTCAAAACATTGTAATATCAGTAATTTATATATTAAGTGCTTTAAAATTTAGAGTTAAGCTTCTTGTATCGGGTTTTGTGCTAAAATTGTGCCTATAAACTTTTATAAAGGAGAACTTATGAAACTTGCTAAAATTTCTTTAGCTGCTTTGGTTGCGCTTGGCGCTTTTTCTACTCTAAATGCTACTCCGCTTGAAGAAGCTATTAAAGACGTAGATTTTTCAGGATTTGCTAGATATCGATATACGGGCAATAAGTTAAAAGTTAATGATGCAAAAGAGACAAAAGCTGCTCACAACTTTAGATTTGTAGGTACTTTTAAGGCCGCTCTTGACGACAATTTTTTTGGCGTTTTGGGTCTAAGATATGCTGCAAACGATGGCTCTGGTCACAATAAGGATAAAGCTGGAAAAATAGATACTACTGATACGACAAAATCATTCGGTGTAAGAGAATTTTACCTTGGCTACAATGTAGGTAATACCACAATAACAGCTGGTAAACAATTTACTAAAACATATTTTGACGACGACTTAATCGGAACCGGCTTAAGAGTACAAAATACCGATATCTCAGGCCTTACTTTGGTCGGTGTTGCATTTGATGCTTTAGATATAGATGGCGAATATGACGGCATATTGCTTTCAGGCTATAAGAATAGTGCTGGCACTGTTTTAATTCCTGGTCTTGCTAGTTCAAAAAGCCTTAACTACTATGGCGTAGGTGCAATGGGAAGTTATGATCCTGTAAACTTCAAAGCATGGTGGGCATATCTTGAAGATACCGCAAATCTATTTGCAGCTGATGCGGCTTTGAAATTTGACCTAGATGCAGTAAAACTAGGCCTACAAGGACAATATGTTCACAATGAGTCAGACGACAATGACTTTGGTGATGCAAATTTCTTCGCAGCTAAAGGTGATGTAGGATTTGCTGGAGTTGGTTTGAATGCTGGTTATATCTACTATAAAGCTGACGACAATAAACGATCTTTTGTAACTGTTGAGGATAATGCTAAGCTGATCAATCCAGGCAAACTTCTTAACTCTGCAATGAACGACGGCAGACAATACTATAACAATATTAAAGATAAAAACGACTATTGGTTTGTTGGTGCATCTTATAAATTTAACGAATTTGGCTTGTTTGCTAACTATATCGACGGTAAAGGTTATAGCTATAACTATGGTAAAAGAGTTGACAGAAATGAATGGAATGCGGGCGGTAGCTACGCTTATAGCAAAAAACTCAACTTCTCTACATTCTATGCGGCAGCTAAAGAAAAAGATGGAGATAGCAAAAATAAACACGATCGTATAAGATTTGAGGCTAAATACAGCTTCTAATCAAAAAAGCTCGTTTTATGCTATAATCCCAAGCAAATTTCCATTTGCTTGGGATTTTTAAATTTATCAAAAAGGTTTTTTATGAAATTTGTGCGTTTTTCGCTTTTAGCGTGTCTTTTTATTTTTTCTTTAAATGCTGCTGATGAGCCGAGCTACATATTTGAGGCAAAAGGCGAATTTGCAAAAGAGCTAAAAAGCTTGGTAGAAAAATATTCTAAAGACGAAAATATAAGTATAAATGTTTATGAAAAGGCTCCTGAGACTGATAGCGGCGGCAAGTTTTTAAATATCGGCGTAGACGGTAAAAGAAAATATAGTGTAGAAAGAGGTCGCGAGCTGTATGCTAAAAATTGCGCCTCTTGTCATGGTGAAGATGGAAACAAAAGGGCCTATGGTGCTTCTGAAAAGTTAACCAAGATAAGCGCAGAGAATATAGAGGCCGCTTTTTCTGGCTATTTGAATGATCCTGAATACGGTGGAAATATGAGAAATCTAATGAAAACCGTTGCAGCAAAAACTACGTATAAAGATCTAGGAGCTATCATTGCTTTTTTAAAGGGTAAAGATGCTTTATTGCACAAAGATGGCGTCCAGGAAAATACCGACGTTTCTACCACTCCTGCACAGGGAAGCTATCTAAAATAACCAAATTTGCCGAGTTAAATTTAACTCGGTATCCCCAAATTGCACTACAAATTTAATTCATATAGTATATTTTAGTAAACACTCGGTAATAATTCATTCGAAATTATATATTTTTAAGCTTACCAAAGGCTATATTATGCTACTATTCTCACATATTTAATCTTTCTTAAGGAGAAAATAATGAAAATTGCTAAAATTTCATTGGCAACTTTGGTTGCACTAGGTGCTTTCTCAACTGTAGCGAGTGCTACACCGCTTGAAGAAGCTATTAAAAACGTAGATCTTTCAGGATATGCAAGATATAGATACAATAACTATACTAGCAAAAAAGCTGCTGATGTAAAAAAAGACAATATCACTAAAGCACAGCATCAATTTAAATCAGAATTCTCTTTTAAGGCTGCGCTTGACGATAATTTCTTCGGTGTTTTGACGCTTAGATATAACGCGGCAGACAGCTCTGCATTTGGTGCTGATGACAATAGCGATACAACAGATACAAAAAGTACATTTAACGTAAAAGAATTTTACCTAGGATATAAAGTAGGTAATACCACTGTAACTGCTGGTAAACAAACTATAGGCTCATTCTTTACCGATGATGCTGTTGGTACAGGCCTTAGGGTTGAAAACCAAGATATCACCGGCTTAACACTAACAGCACTTGCATTTGATGCACTAGAAAATGGTTCTGAGACTGATAACGGTCTACCTGATGCAGTAAAAAATAAAGTATTCTCTGAAAACTTATATGCAGTTGCAGCTATAGGTTCATATGATCCTGTGAGCTTCCAATTATGGTATGCCAGCGTGATTGATATAGCTAATCTTATTGCCGCTGACGTAAACTTTAGCCTTAATGTTACTGATGATGTAAATATCGGTGCTCAAGTTCAATATGCACATGCTGATATAGATAGCAATGTTGGTACAAACTATAAAGACACAGACTTTTATGCAGCTGAGTTGGGCACTAAAGTATTTGGTGCCGACGTAGCAGCTGGTTATATCGGCTATAAAGTTCACGACAAAGCTAACGGCTTTGTAAGCCTAGAGGATCAGGGTTCATTTATAGATGTTGGCGAGATAAAAGGTGGTCGTGACTATACAGCTCTTGAGGGTAAAGCTAACTTCTGGTTCTTAAAGGCTGGATATACTTTTGCTGAGAAATTTAGAGTAGGCGGCGATTATGTTAACGGTAAAGTTAAAAAAGCTACAGACAAGAAAGAGAAGTACCAAGAGTATGTTGCAAGACTAACTTATGATTACAGTGCTAAACTTCAGTTCTCAAGCTTCTATGCATATGAGATCAACAAGCACCAAGATAGCTCAAAAGACAAAGCTAGCCAGCTAAGATTTCAAGCTAAATACACATTCTAATTTAAAATATCTCGGGTTTATCCCGAGATATTCTTCTTTTTCTCTATTTTTGTACACTTTTTGTATGATTTTTCAAAGTTTATTTTTTGAGTACGCTCTTTAATTGTAGTTTGCAAGTATAGATACCTCGATAAAACGGCCAAATAACTACTTTAAGATCTAAATTTGATTTATTTTTGGAATCTCAAGATGTTTGCTATTTTTTAAAAATGCCAAAAGGCTAAGTTAATATTTTTATGGAAATTAAATCTGGAAAGAAAAGAATAAAAAAAGAAGGAAGGGGCTTGCGCCCCAAAAATTAAGCTAAAGTGGCTTTTAGCATCCAGATGGCTTTTTCGTATTTTGCGATTTTGTCTTGTGCCATAGCTACGGTTGTGCTATCTTTCGCTTCGTCAGCTACTTCTTCAAGCTTTTTAAACTCGCCTAAAAGGTGCTCGTACTCAGCTAAAACGCCTTTTAGAACTTCGGTTGGAGTGTAGCTATCCTTGTTATCAGTTTTTGGATGGGCTAGTTTTTTTAGCTCTTCCATCTTTGTGATAGCTCTACCGCCTAACTGTATAGCGCGCTCAGCGACGTCATCGAATATCTCTGCCATATCTTCGTACGCTTTTTCGGTGTATTCGTGTACACTAAAGAACTGAATGCCCTTTACATACCAGTGGTAGTCGTGAAATTTAACGAATAGCGCGTGAGCGTCGGCCTGAATTTGATTTAATTGAGTAACAACTTTTGACATTTTGTCTCCTTTGGTTTGATTTATGATGAAATTATAGCACAAAAAACTTAAAGAAAAATAATTTGCAAATAATAAAAATTATTGCTTGTGAAGAGTTTTTGAGAATTTGGAGTACGTTACTTTGTCAAGTGTTGATAAAGATTGCTACGGGATATAAAAATCCTTCTGGATTGAATAGAGCCACACCATTTGATAAGTCTTTCAAACTTTATTAATTATGCCAAAATATCTAGAAAGAAAGATTTTTGTTATTGGGTGGGACAAAAGTTTAGAAATTTATATTGCAAATTATAGGATGATATATGGTAGAAGCTGTTAAATTCGTCTAAAAATGCGTTTGCTAAATAGTATTTATGATGAAGCCAGCGGTATCAAAAAAGTAAAATCTAGCAAATTTACCGATAAATTTTACTGGTACGATTTTAGTAAAGGCTAAAGATTACATAATGTCACGCCAAATTTACGCCTCGAGTTATCAACGTTACAAAAATGAATAAAAAGTCGCGTCACAAAGAATTAGCTTGTTGTTTATTTGCCGGCATTGACAAATGCGCATTAAATTTCCGCCTAAAATTTGCCAAAATAAAGCCGCGACAAATTTAATTCAAATTTGCCCATAATACCGCAAATTTGAGCCGACATCTCAAAAAATTGCTAGACCAACGGGCTTTGTTTGCACACAGCTTCGCAAAGCAAAATCCGCGTAAATTTACGCCACAGCCTTTATTTTCCGGCCGTTAGCATCGTCTTTAGTATGCGCTTACCGACCTCGACGCCCGGCTGATCGTAGGTGTTTATGCCTAGCATTATGCCCGTAGCCGACGTAAGAAGCTCGAAATAATAAATCAAAAATCCCGCGCTCGCTTCATCTAGTCGCTCAAGCTCGATGACGTCCACGCTGATGCCCTCTTGCACGAGCGCGTGCATGGTGGCGCTACACTGGGCGTTGATTAGCTCGTCTAAATTTAACCCGTTTACGAAGTCGCAGCCCTCAAGGCCATTTAGGCTAATGCTCGGTATCGCAGTGTTTGCGTCCGCGGCGGCTACCTTGATGAAAGTTACCGTTTTGTCCTTCACACCGTCCATGATGAGCTGCAAAAAGCTGTGCTGATCGCGCGAGCCGATGAGTCCGACGGGCGTGAGTCCGTAGCGTTTGTAGCCCTTTTTCTTGCCCAGACTCTCCGCCCACAGCTGCACGTACCAGTCGTTAAACTCCAAAAATCTATCGCCGTAGCTAAATATCACGTTGATCTTGGCGTTTTTGTGAGTCGCGTAGTGGTAGGCTTTTTGCAGCAGCGTATCGTCGCCGTCCTCTAAAAATCGCTTTTTGCACGCCCGCGCGCCCTCTAGCAGCGCCGCCGCATCGTATCCGCATAGCATTAGCGGTACCAGACCGATCGCGCTAAGCACGCTAAATCTGCCGCCTACGTTTTTAGGGATATTAAAAAATTTGATACCGTTTTGCTTGGCGTAGGCCTCTAGCGGTGAGGCGGGGTCTGTTATGACGATAAAATTTCGGCTCAAATTTGAGGGCTTAAAGCGTTCCAAAATGCACTTAAATAGCGTGATCGTCTCGATTGTAGTTCCTGATTTTGACGAGATGATAAAAAGCGTTTCGTCAAATTTGACGCTTTTACAAACGCTTTCAAAGCTAAAGGCGTCGACGTTATCGAGAAAATAAAGCTCTCGCTCACGGCTCCTTTTAGCGCCTGATAGCATCGTTTTTAGCGCCTTTACGCCCAGGCTGCTGCCGCCGATGCCTACCAGTACGACGCTTTTTACGTGCGCGAGCGTCGTTTCAAATTCGGCGATTTCGCTGAGTAAATTTGCGCCGATTTCCGGTAAGTGATAGTAGCCGATCTCGCCGCCTTTTAGCTCGTCGTTCATGCGTTTGGCGTAGGAGCCGATCGCGCTTAGCGGCGTTTTTTCGAAAAATAGCTCATTTTTTAGCATTTTTGCCTAGCTCGTAGAAAAAATTAGTCGCCTGCACGAAGCCCTCGACGCTACCGCAGTCAAAGCGCTTGCCTTTAAATTTATACGCCAACACCATGCCGTCTTTGGCCTGCTCTTTTAGCGCGTCGGTGATCTGCACTTCGCCGTTTTTGCCGGGTTTGGTGCGCTCTAGTATCGTGAAAATATCAGGCGTTAAAATATATCGGCCGATGACGGCGAGATTGCTCGGAGCTTCTTTGGGATCTGGTTTTTCGACCATGTCGCTCACCATCAGCAGATCGTCCTCTATCGCGCGACCCGTGACGATGCCGTAGTTTTTGCTCTGCTCGATAGGCACCTCCATCACAGCAACGATGCTGCAGCGGTACTTCTCGTAGATTTTTACCATTTGAGATAGTACGCCTTCGCCCTCTTCGTTGATGCAGAGGTCATCTGCTAGCACCACGCCAAAAGGCTCGTCTCGCACGAGGACTTTGCCCGTGTGGATCGCGTTGCCTAGGCCTCTCATGCTCTCTTGGCGAGTGAACGAAAACGTGCAGCGCGCCATTAGCTCGCGGATATCTACGAGTAGGTGCTCTTTGTTTGTGCCTGAGATCTGATGTTCGAGCTCATAGCTGATATCAAAATAATCCTCCAGCGCGCGTTTGCCGCGACCCGTGATGAATGCCATGTTTTTCATGCCGGCCTCTAGCGCCTCGTCCACGCCGTAGTGAATGAGCGGCTTGGTCAGGATCGGCAGCATCTCTTTTGGTAGCGATTTGGTCGCGGGCAAAAATCTCGTGCCGTAGCCCGCAGCTGGAAATAAACAAGTCTGTATCATAATTTTCCTTTTGATTTTTTAGGAGATTATAGCGAGTTTTGGCTAATTTGGAGTATTAGGGGCGGTTTTGAGCGGTCAAATTTGACTAAATTTAAATTTTGCCGACCGAGACCCTAGTCTTGAAAACGTAAAATTTAACTCCATCAAATTTAAAAACCAAATTTAGCGCCTTAAAATTGTGGGTCTGGGTTAGTAAAATTTAAATTAAAGCTGAAAATAGGGCGCAAATTTACAAATTTAAAATGCGCCAAATTTATAAAGCAAATTTGACCGCCAGGCGGCGGCAAATTTATATCCCTTTAAACGCTGCTTTAGCGTTTTCTAGGTCGTTTGCGTCTGGGTGAGTCGCGGCTCTAGCCCATCTAGCTTCGCGCTCCGGAGTTACGGCGTAGCGCGGGTCGTTAGGGGCTGCTTCGCCCATTTTGCGTAGTTGCTCGATGACCTTTGGATCGATCGCGCCTTGGCAGTAAAACTCGCGTAAAATTTCATTTTCGCCCTCGCGTAGCACGACTTTTGCCTTTTCTAGGCAGTTCATCGCGTGCTCGTGCTCGGGATCCATGCCTAGCGTCATAAATACGCCCACTTTTTTGCCCTTTATCTCGCGTAAAAAGCGTTTAAATTTAGGCTCGGCGTCGCCCTTATCGACGTAAAATCCAATCGCGATAAAGTCGTAACCGTCCAAATTTAGGTGCAGATCCTCGCTAAATTTGACCGCCTCGCAGCCAAGCTCGTTTGCGATGGCAAGACCAACTTTCTCGGTATTTCCGGTCGCGCTCGTGTAGATAACTATTTTTTTCATTCAAAGCCCTTTTGTGAGATATTTGCTACTTCGGTGCCGATCGACATACCCCAAAATACGCCGTCGGTCGTGTAGTTTAAAAAGCCGTTTTCTATGCGCATATAGCCTTTGCTTTCGCATTTTTTGAAAAACTCCATTAGCGCACTAAACGTCTCGTCGCTAACTAGGCTTTTTATCTGCGCGAGGTCGATTCTTGGGTACATAAAGAGGCTTTTTAGCCGCGCTTCGGCGCGCTGTTTATCGTCTACTTTGTTTATCATACGCATTTTTTCTTTAGCGTTATAGATGTCGTAGTAGCCTAGCCTTCCGCCAGAGCCCCTACCAAGAGGCAGGATATCGGCGCCTTGGTGGCTTAGGCGGATATACTGATAGCGGTCGCGGCCGATGCGGTTAAATTTAGTATGCTCTAGTACCTCGTAGTTGCCCGTGCCCAGCAGCTTTTCAAAGAAAGCGTTGTGTAGCTCGTGCTCGTAGTTCACGTCGTAATAATCCTGCGACACGGTCTTTGCGAGCTCTGATTTTTCAAAAAGCTGAAGCGAATAAAAGCTCGTGCTGTCGATCTCTAGCTCGTCTACTAGGCGCGCGTCTTCTAGCACTTCGTCTATCGTTTGTTCGGGGTAGTTAAATATAATATCCGTGCAAACCATGCCGCTAAAATTTTGCTTGATCATTTTTAGATGCTCTATCGCGCCTTTTTTGTCGTGGACGCGGTTTAGTAGCTTGCGGCCTTTATCCGAAAAGGTCTGCACGCCGATGCTAAAGCGGTTTACGCCTAGGCTTTCTAGCAGGCGCACTTTGCTTAAATTTAGATTATGCAGCGTGGTTTCTAGACTAAATTCGCAGTCCTCGGCGATATTAAAGCTCGAGCGCAGAGCCGTGATAACCGGTTCTAGGTGCTTTTCTTTTAGTATCGTAGGAGTTCCGCCGCCAAAATATACGCTGCGGATATTTTTAGCTTGTAGATACGGGAATTTACCGTATTTTTCGATCTCGCCCAGTAGATACTGCGTGTAGCTGTCTAGCTCGTCTTCTAGCTTCGTGCGGTTCATCGAGCAAAACGAGCAGATATTATCGCAAAATGGCACGTGGATGTATATCACGCCGTCCTTTTGCGTCGGCAGCTCCTCGGTTAAAAATTTCTCGACCTCGGCGTTAGTCGCCATCTTTATCTTTTTAGGACGCGTCGGTCCGGCGTGCCCTTTTTGCCTGGTTTCAAACATCTATTCCTCCGTTTTGAACTCGTAAGGTTTGGTAATTATACAATGCGATATATTTTTTAACGCTTTAATTTCTAACTCCTTTGTTATTTTCACCGCTTCGTCGTTAAAAATTTTATTTTTCCCGCGAACGGCTATTATCTTTATCTCTCCGTCAAATTTAAAATCAACCTCGACCTTAAACGTTCCGCTTAGCCGCAGCATGAGCGCTTTTTTGGGGTATTTGGCCTCCGGTTCGCGCGCCACGGTAAAGCCCACACCCTCTTTGCACGTGTTTTGCTCTTTTGCTTCGCCGCTATCTTGCGCGGCGGGCTGCTTTGCGGGGGCTAAATTTGAGCTAGGCTGCGAGCTTTGCTCGGCGGGTAAAATTTGACTCGGTGCGGGCGCGGGTGCCGGTTCAAATTTAGGCTCCTCTTTTACCGCTTGCGCAGGCTTTGGAGAGATTTGTTTTTTTATTTTGGGCTTTGGCGGTTGCTTTTTCTCCTTCTTTGGCTTTTTGGGTTCCGGCTCTACCGGCTTTGGCTCGGGTTGTAAAATTTCGGGCTCTGGCTCAAATTTGACCGGCTCGGGTTGCGTTTCCTGCGGCCATTCCATAGGTTTTTCTAGCGGCTCCGCGCTTTGAGGCGGCATATACTCTCTAGTCTCTTTACTAGGCTCTTCTTGCGTCAAATTTAGCTTTATCTTTATCGTTTCTTGCGGTTTTGCGCTCTCTATCTGGTGCGAGTTTAACGGCAAAAAAAGCAGAGCTAAATTTAAAACGAGCGAGACTAGAAAATAGCGCATTATTTACTTAGCATCTCGTAAAATTTATCTACGGCTTCGCCTATGCGAGGCGTTCCTCTAAGTAGCAGCGAGGATGGCACGGTGAGTACTTTGCCGTTTTTTGCGGCGGTCGTTTTTTTAAGCGCCGGATTTTGTTTTAGGAAATTGTCGCCGTCGCCGCCCATGCCGCCGATAACGACGATGTAGTCTGGATTTTGCGATAAGATAAACTCGGTCGAGACGATCGGAGTCGAGCCCTCTACATTATCGGCGATGTTTTTTAGTCCGAGTTTGTTAAAGATATCGCCCGGCAGCGTCTTTGAGCTAAAGCCCGTAAGCGGCGTCGAGGAAAATACCGCTAGTATCTTTTTACCCTTTACCTCGCTGTTTGCGAAAGAGTCGATTTTGGATTTTATCTCGCTTACGACTTCGCTCGCTTTTTGCTCTTTGCCCGTTACTTTGCCGATTTCTTCGATATTTTTGTAGATATCGCCGACGCTATCGGCTTTTAGCGTGAGGGTTTTTAGGTTAAATTTAGCAAGGCTCTCGTTTACGTTTGCCGAGTGAAAGCTAGTGACGACGAGATCAGGCTTTAGCTCGACGATCTGCTCGATATTTGGCTTCGTGTATGTGCCCACACTTTTTAGCTTTACGGTTTGATACTCGGGCCAAATTTTAGAAAAATGAAGCGTAGCGATAGCCGCTAGCTGATCCTGCGCGCCTAGCATATAGACTATCTCGACGACCGAAGGGTCTAGCACGACTAGCTTTTTGGGCGAATTTGCGGTTAAATTCGTCAAAAGACAACTGATGGCGAGTAAAAATGCCGCGACTTTTTTCATAGAAAATCCTTTCAAATTTTGATTTATAAATTTATCTCTTTACGGGCACTACGAACGGCATGCCGTCGTGTTCTAAAATTTCGCAGTTTAGCCCGTAAATTTCATATAAAATTTCTTTCGTATAAAGCTGCTTTGCCGTGCCTGCGTAGCGTATCTCGCCGTCTTTTAGCATCACGAGTTCGTCGCAAAACATAGCGGCTAAATTTAGATCGTGCAGCACGGCTACGGAGAGTAAATTTAGCTCTCTAGTTAAATTTTCGCAGATCTTTAGCATCTGAACCCCGTAGTTTAGATCCAGCGCGCTCGTAGGCTCGTCAAGAAGCAAAATCTTTGGCTCGCTAACTAGCGCTCTAGCAAGCAGTACGCGCTGAAATTCGCCGCCGCTTAAAGAGTGTGCGCTGCGTTTGGCAAACCGCTCTACGTCAAGCAGGCGCATGATCTCGTAGGTTTTTGCTACGTCGTTTGCGTCGTATCCGCTAAACTGGCTTTTTAGATGGCAAAAGCGCCCCGTTAGCACGATATCCTCGACCGTAAGAGGCATACTTAAAACCGTTTTTTGCGGCACGAAGCCTAAAATTTTAGCCAGCTCTTTTAGCGAATAATCCTCCAGCTTTTTGTTTTCCAGCGTGATCACGCCGCTATTTGGCGATAAAATTCTTAGGATATTTTTTAAAAGAGTGGATTTGCCGCAGCCGTTTGGGCCCAAAATCCCTACGAAACGACCGTTTTTAAGGCTCAAATTTACGTTTTTGAGTATCTCTTTTTTGCCGTAGCTAAAGCATAGTTTTTCTACTTTCACTTTATATGCTCCTGCTTGAGCGGATAGCTAAAAATAGAAAAAACGGAGCGCCGAAAAATGCCGTAACTACGCCGATAGGCACCTCGGTCGGGCTTAGGACGCTTTTGCCTATCGTGTCGCAGGCTAGCAGGAAAAACCCGCCCGCAAAGGCGCTAATGGGTATCAAAACGATGTTACTCGAGGTTTTTAGTATCATGCGTAGCGTGTGCGGGATGATGAGCCCCACAAAGCCTATCATGCCCGTAAAAGCGACCGAAAACGCCACGGCTAAGGATGAAACGATGAGCAGGCGTTTTTTCATCTTTTCGACGTCCACGCCTAGACTTTGAGCCTCTTCGTCGCCGCTTAGGATGACGTTTAGCTCAAAACGCTTAAAGTAAAAATACGCCATAGATAGCACGAGAGGAACGCTGATGTAGGCGATCTTTTCCCAGTTGGCAGAGCCCACGTAGCCCATCATCCAAGCTACTATCTTAAAGCTATCCTCGCCGATGAGGTAGGTCGCAAAGCTCGTAAATGCGCCTAAAAACGATGAAAACGCGATGCCGATGATAAGAAGCGTGGCGATGGATTTGCCTTTTTTAGAGAGTTTAAAGATCAGCACGGAGAGTATCGCCGCGCTAAAAAAGGCAAACACTCCGTAGTAAAAATCGGGCAGCTTTAAAAGATAAGCCGCCACGGCGCCAAAGGTCGCGGCAGAGGCGATGCCGATGATGTAGGGATCGGCTAGCGGATTTAAAAACACGCTTTGCACGACGACGCCAGAGCTTGCTAAAAGCATGCCGATTAAAAAGGCCATTATGACGCGTGGCAAGCGAATCTCAAGCAAGATCGTTTCCTTTATCTCGTCTATCTCGCCGCCGCTTGCAAATTTGATTATATCTTGCCACGAGATATCGGCTCCGCCGAGACTAAGCGAAAATACAAAAAGCAGCGCCGTAAGCGCCGCCAAAACCGCCGTAACTCCGTTTTTAGTAGGCATACTTAAACTCTACGTAGTAGTTTCTCTCGTCGGCGGGCTCGTATATGTCCTCTAGCACGCTTTGATAGGCGTTATATTTTTTGTTGAATAAATTTTTAACTCCGGCAGAGACTGAAAATCCGCCTTTAAATTTATACTTCGCCCCAAGATCCACTAGCGTTCTAGACACGGTTTGCGTCTCGTAGCCCGAAATATCGGTCACGCCCGAGTAGATAGCTCTTTTTAGCTTTGATAGGTATTTGACGTCAAGGAGTAAATTTAGATCCTTGATCGGCTCGTAGTCGATGCTAGCGACAAATTTGCTCTTTTGCACGGTCGGCACCTCCATACCTTTGTTGCTACCTTTTTTAAATTCGGCTTTTACGTAGGAGAAGGTCTGGCTGGTTTTTAGGTTGTCTAAAATTTGCTGTTCGGCGTAGAGTTCGGCTCCGTATCTCCTGACGTCGTCTAAATTTATAAAAAACCATCCGTCGGTTATGTTATTTGTGAGCGTTCTAGTGTAGATTTCGTTTTTCGTATCGGTTAAAAACACGGTCGCGCTTATGAAATTATCATAGATCATATCCCTCACGCCAAGCTCGTAGGTTTGGTAGGTTTCTGATTTTAGATTATTTACTACGTAGTCGGTTCTGTTTGGCTTATCTACGAACTGAACGGGCGAGGGCGAGACGAAGCCGCGCTCAAATTTAAAATAAACGTTACCGGTGTCTGAGTATTTAAAGCTAGGCGTTATCTCAAAGGCGTGGTTGTCCGAGTTTTTCTTGCCTTTAAAGGACGAAGCGCTAGTTATCGTTCGGCCAGGCGTCATCTTTACGACGGAGTTTGAGCGCCTATCCATATCGTTTCTAGCTAGCTCGAACCTATACCCCGTGCTCAAAGAAAACTGATCGGTAAAGTCGTGCTTTTCTAGTACGTAAAACGAATGCGTTTTCTTTTCTACGTCAAATTTGGTCGTGACGTCGGCGCTTACCATGATAGGGCCGCGTCTGCTCGTAGATTTCGAGAGTATAGATCTTTTGGCCTCTTGTCTTAAAAAATCGTAGCCGAATATAAAATCTCCGCTGCCGTAGCCGTATTTGCCCTTAAATTTAGCCCCGGCTTGTTTGTCTGTTAGCCCTAGCGCTCCGTTGCCGCCGTCTTTGTAGGCGCTATAGGAGTCCATAGTTAGCTTTTGATAATAAGGCGATAGGTTAAACGTCAGCGCATCGTTTAAATTTATGGAGTAGTCGGCGTTTACGCTAACTCTTTTGTTTAGATAGTCGGTTTTGCTTGATCCCGCTTGTCTTCTATCCTGCTCTAGCTGAGCTTTGCTTAAAGCGCCCGTGGTGCGGCTTTTGTCTTTAAAATAGCTTGAGTTTATAGATAGCGCCTGATCGTCCGTTATCTGATAGGTTAGGCCGCCCGAGACGTAGTCTTCTTTGGTTTTATCTACGCGTCTATAGCCGTTTGAGTCCGATTTTTTCGCGTTTAGTTTTAAAGATAGCGCGTCGGTTACTCCGCCGCCCACGTTTAGGGCTACGTCTTTGTAGGAGTAAGAGGCGAGCTTGCTAGAGACGCCGGCGTAAAATTTCTTTTTGCTCTTTTTTGTGATGATATTTATCACGCCTCCCATAGTTCCGCTGCCGTATAGCACGGTGCCGCCCCCAGGAACTATCTCTATCCTATCTACGTCCTCGATAGGTATCATATCTACGGGGATTCTAGTAGGCGTAGTGTCGATCATGTTTAGCGCGACGCCGTCCACCATCACCTTTACGGTCGTGGTCGATCTAGCCGACGAGCTCCTTCTGGAGCCTTGTCCGCGCATATCTACGTTGTTGCCGTTTAGGCTAACGCCCGGAGCTTTTTCTAGCGCTTCTTTGATATCTCGGTATCCTCGATCCTCTATCTCTTTGGCGGTTATAACGGTTACGTTTCTAACCTCGTCTTTTAGCGCGCTCTCAAAGCCAGTCGTGGTTATGACGGTGGCGTCTAGTCTAGTGGAGCTATTCTCCGCGGCATATAAATTTAGACTTGCTATCAGCGAAAGCGCGATAGCTCCTTGACTTGATTTAGCAATCATAGTTGTTCTCCTTGGTTAAATTTACAGGGAGATAAAACCGGGTTCATTTTCTATCCTTTGGGCTTTTTCTTGATATTTAGCTCGACGTTTTGCGTGCCGCTATCTTTTAAAATAGAGATCAAATTTACGACCTCGCCGTAGTTTATCGCTTCATCGGCGTTTAGTTTGACGCTCTCTCTTTGCTTTGGGGTTAAATTTGCGATTTGCGCGGCTAGGTCTGCTAAATTTAAGCTTTTTTGCTCGCCGTTTATACTCAAAAGCACTTCGCCGCTAAGTAGATAAAAAACCTCGACGTTTTTGGTATCTTTTTCGTCCAAATTTGACGCGCTTTGGGGCAGGGCGATGTCGATGTGGGTAAATTTATTAAAAGAGGTCGTAACCATAAAAAATAGCAAAAGCACGAATATCACGTCGATCAAATTTAACATCGAGATGCCGGCGTATCTGGCCTTATCTCTGCGGACATACTTCACAGCTTCTCCTTTCAAAACTGCGGCCAAACAGGCTCATAATGCGGTTTAGATCGTTTAGGATGAAATCTATCTTTTTGCTAATCATGAGAAAAAATATCACGCAAGGAATCGCCACTATAAGCCCAAAAGCCGTGGTATAAAGCGCTTCGGAGATACCGACCGCAACTAGCGGAGCGTCTACTCCGCCGCTAAGTCCGCTAAAGGCCTTTATCATACCAACTATGGTGCCAAGCAGGCCTAGCTGCGGGCTTGCGCTCGCGCAAAGCCCCAGTATCCACGTGCGCCGTTCAAGCGAGGTTAGCTGCATGGATACGGCCTCCTCGGCGATGTAGTCGATCTGCGTTTTACTCGCGCCTTCGCCTAAATTTTCCGCGACGAAAAGCGCGGTTTTGGCAAGCGAGTTTTTGTAGCTTTTGCAAAATTCTTTGATTTTTGCGTAGTCGCCTTCTAAAATAAGATTGCAAAGCTTGATCTTAAACGAACTCGTCGCGTCTATCTCGGTAAATAAAAAATACGCACCCTTTTCAAGAAGCACCGCGATACCGAGCACCGAGAGGCAAAATATCGGCCACATAAATATACCGCCGACTTCTATATACTCAAACATTTTAATCCTAATATTAATTATCAAAAGCTGTTTATTATACCGCCGCTATCATTAATCGGTAATAAAATTTGACGATATTTCATAGCGTTAGATAACAAAATCCAAATAATATCGTAGAAAAAGAGACGTGCCTAAAAGATAAAATTTAGGGCATAAAGCCCTAAATTTAGCGGTTTAGTAAGTGTATTTAAACTCTACGTAATAGTTTCGCTCGTTTGCCGGGCTATACTCGTAAATGCCGGTTTGGCTGTTTTTGCCTTGGTAGTCGTAGTATTTTTTGTTAAAGAGATTTTTTACGCCTCCCGTTATGCCAAATCCGTTTTTAAATTTATACGAAACGCCTACGTCCACGATGCTGCGAGATGAGATGTCGTCGTAGTTTACGTCCTTTTTCTTTGAGTAAAATTTATAGTCCGCAAACAAGTGCAAGTCGCTCACGATCTCGTAGTCCGCGCCGAATATAAATTTGTGTTTTGAAACGTAGGGCACCTCTTTGCCCGCGTTATCGCCTTTTTTGATCGTGGCGTTTACGTAGGCGTAAGACTGGCTCAAAATCAGTCTATCAAAGACGTTTTGCCTGCTAAAAAACTCAAATCCGTAGCGTCTGGTTTTTGCGATATTATAGTATTTCCAAGCGTCTCCGTGATTTGCTCCGAGCTCGGCGTAGGCTATCTCGTCGCTAGTATCGGTTAAAAACACGGTAGCATTTACCGGCATGCTCGCGACGTGATCTTTTAGCCCGATCTCGTAGGTGTTAAATTTTTCCGATTTTAGGTCGTTAAATTTGTATTGCTTGGTCACCTGATCTTTGTCGGTTAGCTGAGAAGGCGAGGGCGAGATGTAGCCGCGCTCAAATTTAAAATATACGTTTCCGGTGTCGGAGTATCTAAAATTTGGCGTAAACTCAAACGCGTGGTTGTCGATATCTCTGCCGTCGCTTATGGCGTTGTAGCTAGTCATCGGAGGAAAAGGTATGCCGTTTCTAAAGCCCTTCATATCTGAAACCCTGCTGGTCTCGTACTGCGCGCGCTCAAATCTATACCCAAAGCTTAGATCGAAAAACTTGGTAAATTTATGCTTTTCCATAAAATAAAACGCGTGCGTGGTCTTTTGTAGATCTAGCGTCGTGTCGTGCTTTAGACTTATCACGGGCGATGTTTTTACCTCGTAGTGCGACTCTCTCTCGCCTTTGTTTTGCTCGTAGTCGTAGCCAAAGATAAACTCGCCGCTGCCGTAGTCAAGCTTGTTTTTAAAATTTACGCCGTATTTTTTATCGCCGAAAAGTCCCTGCGACGGATAGCGCACGCCGCGAGCCGACTCGGTAGATGAGGTTTTGATTTTTATTTTTTGATAATACGGCATCAAATTTACCGAGTAAAAGTCGTTAAATTTGCCCTCGTAAACGGCGTTAACGTCGATTTTTTCGTTTTCAAAGAGCTTTGTTAAGCCGTTATTGGCGTTTTGTCTGCGGTTTTGCGAAACTTGATCCTGGGTTAGGGTACCGGGATCGTTCCTTTTTGATTTAAAGATACTAGGCGTCAAATTTAGCGAGTGAGAGTCGTTAAATTTGTAGTTTAGCCCGCCGCTTAGGTAGTATCCGCGCTCCTTGTAGTCGTATCTGTAGCCTTTTTGACCGAAGGCTTTGCCGCTAAATTTTAAAAACAGATCCTCGCTCACGTTTCCGCCGACGGTGGCTGCGGCGTCGCGGTAGCTATACGAGCCGATTTTTGAGCTAACGTTTGCGAAAAAATCGCGCGGCTTTTGCTTGGTGATGATATTTACCACGCCGCCTCTAGTGCCGCTGCCGTAGAGCACGGCTCCGCCTCCTGGCATCACTTCGACCTGCTCGACGTCCTCGATCGCGATCATCTCAAGCGGTATGATGCCGTGCGCCGCATCGACCATATTTATCGGCACTCCGTTTAGCATAACTTTTACGGCCATAGTAGGCGTCGCGCCGTCTCCGCGCATGCCTTGCCCGCGCATATCTATGTTTTCTCCTAGGCTTGAAGTGCTGACGAAATCGACGCTAGGGATCTTTTCTACGAGCTCTTTTATCGTGCGGTAGCCGTAGGCTTCGATGTCTGTTTTGGTTACGACGAATATATTTCTAGTCTCTTCTTTTAGCGCGCTTTCAAAACCCGTCGCCGTTACTATGGCGGCGT
>CAUQOI010000021.1:0-23259 GCA_963519525.1 uncultured Campylobacter sp. | reverse complement strand
ATTTTTAAAATTTCTCATAAATTTGCCTTTATTTTTTAGTTTTTATACGAAATTTAACTTGTAATATTTGTTACAAATATAGTCGGCTATTTTACTCTTATTTAAATGAAAAGTCAAATTTTTGAGGGACGAATTTAGTGTTTTTTTACACCGTGCAAAAACATATCTATGCGCGTTTTTACATGCTCTTTGCGCTCTTCTGCGCTTAGCGTTATGTCCTCGTTTAGCAAAATAGCATTATAATGATAAGGCTCTCTAACGACTGCGGCAAACGCCTTGGCTGCGACGTAAGGAGAGATACATGGATTTAGTTGGACTCTTATGTCTTCGCGCTCGAAAAAATCGATTAAAATTTTATCGATTTTGCTTAAAATTTGATCCAAAAACTCTTTACCTAAAAGGCCGTCGTTTTTCGCGCCCTCGCTCATCATCACTCTTGAGATTAGCGTGGTTTTCTTTTCACAGATGATGTCGAAAAATATCATCGCAAATTTGGTTAAAAAATCATCCAGTTTATGCGATAAATTTAGATCGATTTTTTCGTCTATCTGCATTCTAAAGTCGTCAAATCCGCGCTCTACGATAGCGCGAAAGAGCCCTTCTTTGTTTTCAAAAAATTTGTAGATGCTCGCCAGCGACCCGCCGCTTTTTTTGATGATATCCGTTAAACTCGTGTTTTCATAGCCGTTTTCGAGGAAAATTTCAAGCCCGGCCTGAATGAATTTCTCTTTTCTCTCAGCGCTTCGTTTCGTCGGTTTCGTATCCATTTTTATAGCCCCCAAATTTTAAAAAATCTTAAAGTATGATTATACTATAAAAAAATAATTTTTTACTCACTTGGATGGGCAAAGATCGTCCGTCTCTTAACATTTATTTTTTCTTTGTTGTCCGCTGCGTAGGCGGAGATTTCTATCTTCGTCGTTTGCTCGCCAGTCTTAGCAAATGCCGATTTAGGCGCGCTTAGGACGACTACGACTCTCTTTTTTTCGCCTGCTTTTAACGAAATTTGCCCTCTTGGGCGCTCGATTTTTATCGGCGCTTTAGCTCCGTCCGCGCTAACGTCAAAATAAAACTCATGCGCCTGCGCCTCGGTGTTTTCAAACAAAAACACGTAAGCGTTTTCGATCTGGCCGCTTTTATTTATCTTATATAGCTCGCTTGTGCGGTTGATGTTTAGCAGCATGCTCTCTTTTTTGGCGCTCATTAGCGTTAGCGCGGTCGCAGCGATAGCGATGGCGGCGCAGTAGCCGACGGTTTTAAAGCGCAAATACCGCACTTTTTGCTTGGTTTTTAGGGAATTTGAGCTCGTCCAGTTAATTAGACTAGGCAAATTTAGCCCCGACATCGTTTTCGTGCACGCATCGACGCACTCTAGGCAGTTTATGCACTCTAGCTGCATGCCTTTTCTGATGTCGATGTGTGTCGGGCAAATTTTCACGCAGGCTTCGCAGCCGGTGCATTCGTTTTGTGGATCGGGCGGCTTTTTCCAGAGTTTGGTTTGGCCGTCATAAATTTTACCGCCGCGAGCCTCGTCGTAGATCACCTGCACGCTGTCAGAATCTATCATCACGGACTGCACTCTAGCGTATGGGCAGACGTAAACGCAAAAATTTTCGCCTAAAAACGCGACGTCAAATATCAAAAACGCCGCGATAACAAGCCAAGCTCCGAGTAAAATTTTATGCTCTGCGGGATCTGAAATTTGAGCGAAAAAGTCCTGCGGCGGGACGAAAAACCAGAGAAAATTTGCCGCCGCGACAAAGGCTAAAATGCTCCAGATCGCCACTGCGAGCGCATTTTTGATGCCGCCCTCGGCGATTGTTTGTTTATTTGAGACGCTTTTGCGAATTTTTAAAATTTTAGTTTGGATGAGGTCGCGGTAGATCGCGCGAAATATCGTCTGCGGGCAGCTCCAGCCGCACCAGACGCGGCCGCCCAAATTCGTCATAAAAAATATAAAAATAAAAAAAATGATGAGCATGAAAGGCATCAAAAATAGCTCTTGGACGTTAAATTTGGTAAAAAATAGATGTAGCTCGCTGCGCTCAAAGCTTAAAAGGAAAAATTGATTTCCGCCGATAGATATAAAAGGCAAAATCAGTGCGGTATAGGTTATCAGGATGTAGGCGATATAGCGTTTGCTGGCAAATTTGAAATAATTTTTATACTCTTCTTTAGTCATAATTCGTCCTAATTACAAAGTAGTGATAATTTTTGATAGATTATAGAGTTAATGCAATTAATTTTTTATAAATTCTCAAATTTACTAAATTTCTGCTATAATCGCCGTCTATTTTAATTGAAAGGTGGTGAGGACGTTGCCTGGTATTAAGGTACATCCTAACGAGTCTTTTGACGAAGCTTACAGAAAGTTCAAAAAGCAAACCGACAGGAACCTTGTCGTGACTGAAGTTCGCGCAAGACGCTTTTTCGAGCCTATGACCGAGATCCGCAAAAAACAAAAAATCGCGGCTCGCAAGAAAATGCTTAAACGTCTATATATGCTTAGACGCTACGAGTCAAAGCTCTAACCAAAAGGGTCGCTTCGGCGGCCTTTTCTTTTTTAAACTCCTGTTTAACTCGCATCAAAGCCAAAATTTGCCATAATCTACGCCAAATTTAACGATCAAAGGAAAAATATGTCCAAAGTGCCCGTGAGCGAGGCTGCGGAAATCTTAGGCGTAACCAAAGAAGCCGTTTACAACCGCATTCGTCGCGGCACGCTAAAAACCTTTGAAAAAGACGGCGTAAAATACGTGGTTTTAGACGGCTACGAGCCTCAAACCGCACCCAAATCAGCGCCCAAAACTTCAAAATCCGCCAAAAGCTCGGAGCCAAAAAAAATCGCTAAAGCCGGCGAATTTGACGTGAACGAATTTCTACTCTCGCAAATTAGTGAACTAAAAGAACAAAATCAAAATTTGCAAGCCGATAAAGAGAGGCTTTTTCGCGAAAAAGAGCAAATTTTGCTAAATAATAAATCCGAAATCGCTCAAATTTACCGCGAAAGAGACGAGAAGCTAAGGGGATTTTTAAGTATGCTCGAGCGACCGCTACTAGCCCGTCAAAACGGCGAATACGTAGCTCCTATCGACGTCGAATTCGTCGAAAGCAAGCCTGAAAACGAGAGTAAATGGACGAGCCTAGCCGAGTTTTTAAAATCGCAAAATTTAAGCGGCAAGAGCCTAAAAAAAACGCAAAATAAAATCATAAAAAACATCGGAAAATCAAAATTTATCAAATTTAAAAAGGGTGTGATAATGGTAAAAAGCAAGAAAATTTCAAAGGAGCTAGATAAAAAATGAGAGTTTTTAAAGGTATAAAAAAAGTAGCAAGCTACGCTGCTGTGGGCGGATTTGGCGCGGTCGTGATAGCAGGGCTGGCCGGCTGCGGCAGCAACGATAACGGCGGCGAAAGTAGCGCGCTAAACGAAGCGGCGCAAAAAACGGGAGCTTTCGTCATCATCGAAGAAACCGCGCCTGGCAAATATAAAGTCCTAGAGGAGTATCCGAGTAGCGAAACTCGCGTCGTGCTAAAGGATATCAACGGTACCGAGCGCGTGCTGAGCAAAGAGGAGATGGATAAGCTAATCGCCGAGGAAAACGCCAAAATCGACGCCGGAACGTCAAATTTGACCAATCCGAACGCTCAAAACGCGCAACTTTCAAGCGGCGGCATGAGTATGGGCGAGGCGCTTTTGGCATCGGCTGCGGGCGCGATCATCGGCAGCTGGATCGGCAACAAGCTCTTTAATAACCCCGGCTATCAGGCGCAGCGCCAAAGCGCATATAAAAACCCGAGCGCCTACTCAAGGAGCGTAGATAGCTTTAACAAAGCCAAAGCCACGAGCTCGGCGGGTAAGCCTAGCGGCGGAAAGAGCGGATTTTTCGGCGGATCAAGCTCAAAGTCTAGCTCAAGCTCGAGCTCAAGTTTTGGAGGCTGAAAATGATAAATTTAAAAAAAATCAGCCCGCTAAATAATGAATTTTTAGGCGAGATCGGCTTTACGTGGCACACTGATCCAGACGGCAGCGACTACGTAGCAGACGAGCTAGTCGAGGTTAGCGAGGCACAGGCCGAGGCCTACTACAACGCCGCAAACGAGCTATACGATATGTTCGTCGCAGCCGCCCAGCACGTCATCGACAACAACCTCTACCACGAGGTCGGCATCCCGTTTAACCTCGTAGATCTAGTGCGCGAAAGCTGGGAAAACGAGGTGCATTGGCATCTCTACGGTAGATTTGACTTAGCCGGCGGTCTAGATGGCAAGCCGATAAAACTCATCGAATTTAACGCCGACACCCCGACGGCCGTGTTTGAGACGGCGATCATCCAGTGGGCGGCGCTCAAATTTAACCGCATGGACGAGAGCGCGCAGTTTAACGACCTTTATGACGCTTTAAAGCAAAATTTTAGGCGCCTCGTGACGCTAGATGAGGAGACCGAGAGCTTTAACGAGCACTACGAGGGTTGGAAAATTTTATTTAGCTCGGTTGCGGGCAGTAGCGAGGATGAGCAGACTGTGAAGCTGCTACAATATATCGCCGAGGAGGCGGGCTTTCACACGGCGTTTGCTTACGTCGATGAGGTCGTATTTAACGACGAGGAGGGAGTGTTTTTTGACGGCGAAAACTACGAGTACTGGTTTAAGCTCGTGCCGTGGGAGGACATCGCCGTAGAGGAAGGCGAGCTAGCCATCATCCTAAAAAACATCGTCCAAAATCAAAAAGCCATCATCCTAAATCCCGCATACACGCTGCTTTTCCAGAGCAAAGGCATATTAAAAATTTTATGGGATCTTTACCCGAATCACCCGCTTTTGCTTGAGGCCGGCAACAAGCCGATCGCAGGCAAAAAATGCGTGAAAAAGCCGGTTTTCGGGCGAGAGGGCGCAAACGTGAGCGTGATCGAGGCCGACGGCAGCATTAGCTCGCAAAACGGCGGCGACTACGGTCAAAACCGCGCGATCTATCAGGAATTTTACGAATTTAACAAAGATGCCGCCAATAACAGTTACCAAGCGGGCGTATTTTTCGCCTACGAGGCATGCGCGCTGGGCTACCGCAGAGGCGGCGAAATTTTAGATAACTACTCCAAATTCGTGGGGCATTTTATCAAATAAGGACGCAAAATGAAAATAGTCTGCCTCGATGCCGCGACGCTTGGAAGCGACGTAAATTTGGACGTTTTTGGGCAGTTTGGCGAGTTTGTTAGCTTTGAGACGACCACCGAGGCTGAGCGTATAGAGCGGCTAAAGGGCTCGGACGTCGTCATCACGAACAAAGTCATCATCGATAAAGAGACGATGGACGCGTCAAATTTAAAGCTAATCTGCATTAGTGCGACGGGTATGAACAACGTCGATCTCGCCTACGCCGCAGTAAAAGGCATCGCGGTAAAAAACGTCGCGGGTTACTCGACGGCTAGCGTCGTGCAGCATACGTTTGCTTGCCTTTTCGCGCTGACGAATCGAATCAAATTTTACGATAACTACGCGCAAAGCGGCGAGTGGGCGAAGAGCGAAATTTTTACGAATTTAGACCGCAGTATCGGCGAGATAGCGGGCAAAAGTTTCGGCGTCATCGGCCTTGGCGAGATCGGCAGAGGCGTGGCGCGCATCGCGGGGCATTTGGCGCGAACGTGAGCTACTACTCCACTAGCGGCGCAAACGCAAACGCCGAGTTTAAAAGGCAAAATTTGGGCGAGCTTTTAAGCGGCTGCGACATCGTGAGCATCCATGCTGGGCTAAATGAAAAGACGCGAAATTTGATCGGAGAGCGAGAGCTAAATTTGATGAAAGAGGGCGCCATACTGATGAACTTCGGACGCGGCGGCATCGTGGACGAGAGCGCCGTAGCTCGCGCGATAGACGGGCGAAACCTGCGATTTGCCTCGGACGTGCTGGAGACCGAGCCTATGCGCGCGGATCATCCGCTGCTTCGTATCAAAAACAAGGAAAATTTGATACTCACTCCGCACGTTGCGTGGGCGAGCTTTGAGGCTAGAGAGCGGCTCGTAGCGATGATCGCGGAAAATATAAAAGAATTTTTGAAAGGATAAAAATGGCAACTGAGCATAGTTTTGATATAAGCGCAGCGGTCGATATGATGGAGGTCAAAAACGCGCTGGAGACGGCGAAAAAAGAGATCGCGGCGAGATATGATTTTAAGGGGTTTGCGGCCGAAGTGGAGCTAAACGAAAAGGAAAAAATCATCACGCTTTTAAGCTCTAGCGACAACAAAATCGACGCTCTAAAAGACATCGTGATCTCAAAGCTCATCAAGCGAAACATCCCGCCAGTAGCCGTTACCGAGAGTAAACGCGAGAGCGCGAGCGGCGGAAATATCAAGGCAACGCTAAAGCTAAACGACACCCTAGATAGCGAAAACGCGAAGAAAATCACCAAAGCGATCAAAGACGCAAAGCTAAAAGTAACGGCAGCGATCCGCGGTGAAGAGGTGCGCGTAAGCGGCAAAAGTATCGACGATCTGCAGGAGTGCATTAGGCTTGTGAAGGGGTTAAATTTAGAGCTGCCGATTAGCTTTAAAAACTTAAAATAGCAGCCATTTTCGCTTCATTATGCGTCGTTGATTTAAATTTTCGCTCGGTCATTACCCACTCGGTAACTTCCGTCGCAAAAATTTAAATCGCCTCGCCTAATTTTGCGAAACAGTCGCTTGATTTTTATTTAAAATTTAGCGGTTCGTAAAATTTAACATATCAAAATTTTATTTCTCAATCTAAAACAAAGAAGGATAAAAAATGGGCTTTTTTAAGAAAATTTTTGGCAAACAAGTGGATCTTGGCGAGCAAATGCCGATTTATTTTGCAAGTAACGAAGAGGACTATATGCAGCGCGCATTCGAGCAGGCGCGCGAGAGTTTTAGGTATTTTTGGCGCGAGCTTTACTGGGAGCGCCACAGGGTCGTGCCCGGGCTTGATTTTGCGATGGTTAAAATTTGCTTTTTAGACTTCGTGGACGGCGAAGAAGTCGGCGAGCATATGTGGATTAACGACGTGGATTTTGACGGCGAGACCATCTCGGGCACGCTCGTAAACGAGCCTGACGCCGTGCAAAACGTAAAAAACGGCGACCGCGTGAACGCAAAAATAGACGAGATGAGCGACTGGATGTTTGCGGTAGGCGGACGCGCGTACGGCGGCTTTAGCGTGCAGGCGATGCGCTCGCGCATGCAAAAGGGCGAGCTAAAAGAGCACGATAAGGCGTGGGGGCTTGATTTTGGCGATTTTAACGATATCTTGGTAGTTTACGAGCAAAAAGAGTACTCGGAAAATTTGATCGAGCACCCGATGTGTAAAAACGTGCTCGAGAAATTTGAGCAATACGTAAAAGAAAACCCAAGTATCCTCACGGACGCCGATGAGCTCGGATTTACGCAGCTGCACTACGAGGCGCTCGCGGGCAATCTAGCGCTCGTAAACGTACTGCTGGCAAACGGCGCGGACAAAAACATGCGCACGAAAAGCGGCAAAACCGCGGCTGATTTTGCCGAGAATTTGGGCTGGGAGCATATCGTTAAAGCTCTTGCTTAATCTATCTTTAGTCCAAATTTGACGCTTAGCTAAATTTGGACTAAATTTAAGAATTCTTAAAAATTTATCTTTACGGCATTATTTTGTGCGGTTGTTTTGGCTACGCAGCGCCGAGAACTTTAGAGCGATAGCGAGCGTTTAAGGCCTTGCTTCTGCTCAGGCTTGGATAAGTCGTATTTTCGTCGCGGTCTCGGAATAAAATTTAACGCAGCCTATATAAAAAGATATATAAGCTCAACCGTAAATTTCTCCGGTAAAATTTACGTAAAATTTATTTAAATAGGTTAGACTAGGGCCTTAAAATTTTATTTTAAGCAAAACCTAAGTAAAATACGCGATAAAAATTAAGAAAAGGAATTAATTGTGGGATTTAAGAATATTATAGAAAAATTTGCGGTAAATTACGCTCATAATTCTATTCAAAAATCACTATACAACGAATTTAACATAGATATTTTGACCACAACTTACACCAAAACTCCAAAAAAAGACAAAAAGTATATGCTCTACGCTCACGTGCCATTTTGCCACACTTTTTGCCCGTATTGCTCGTTTCACAAGTACCATTATGAGCAGGAGCTTGCGAAAATTTATTTTGAAAATTTACGCGAGGAGATGAGGCAGGTAAAAGAGGCCGGCTTTGATTTTAGCTCGCTTTATGTCGGCGGCGGCACGACGCTTATAAACGAACCCGAGCTTGAAAAGACGCTAAAACTTGCAAAAGAGCTCTTTAGTATCGAAGATATCTCGGCTGAGAGCGATCCAAACCACATCTCGCCGGAGAGCCTAAGCCGTTTTGACGGGCTTATAGATCGCTTAAGCGTAGGCGTGCAAAGCTTTGATAACGAGACGTTAAAAAGAGTCGGCAGGTATGAAAAATTCGGCTCCGCTGAAGAGACGAAAAGAAAGCTCGAGAAGGCTCTGGGTAAGATCCCGGTCATAAGCCTCGATCTCATCTTTAACCTACCAAATCAAACAAAAGAGCAGCTAATAAACGACATAAATGTCGCAAAATCGATCTCTCCGCAGCAGATCACCTTCTATCCGCTCATGAAATCGGAGCTAACGAGAGAGAACATCGCTCGCTCGCTCGGCGTCTCAAACGTCGACAACGAGCGCGAATTTTACGAGATCATCGTGAGCGAATTTGCCAAAGGCGGATATAAGCAAAGCAACGCTTGGGCATTTTCAAACGAAAAAAGCGCAGACCTTCGCGACGAATACGTGGGCTCAAATTTAGAGTACGTGGGCGTCGGTAGCGGCGCATTTAGCTTCCTTGACGGCGAGCTTGTGATAAACGCATTTAACCTACTTGACTACGGCAGAAAGATCAAAGGCAGGCAAAGCCCGGTCATCGCAAAATGCGCATTTAGCAAGAAAGAGAGACTAAAATACACGTTTTTAACAAGGCTCTTTGACGGTGCCGTCGATATCAAAGCCTACAACGAGCAAAACGACGCAAACATCAACAAAGACCTATTTGTCGAGCTTAGCTTGCTAAAGCTAGTAAACGCGATCTACGAAGAAAACGGCATTATCAAGCCGACGTTTTTCGGCAAATACATCTGCGTCGTGCTCATGCGCGACTTTTATGCCGGCATGGATAAGGTGCGCGCGATATTTAAAAACGACGCGAAGATCAAACGCAGCAAAGTGCTTCGCATCATGAGCGAAGAGACCGAGCAAAAATTTGAACAAAACATCATTCAGCCTCGCGCCGCTATGTAAATTTTGGTAAATTTGACGCGATTTTGCCGTCAAATTTATCTCTCCCGCGAACTGCTTTAAGTTTATCGCGAAAATAACCTGCCGCCCAAGCTTGTTTAAATTTAATTTATGCTAAATTTCGCCCCGAAAGCGACCTTGCGGGCGCAAATTTTACCAAAGGCGAAGCGGTGGACACGGATAAATTTTTAAGCGAAATTTGGGGCGCTCTTAAGCTATTTTTAGACCCTAAAACGCAAATTCTCGCAGACGAGCAAAGCCTCGCCGTTTTACTCGCGGCGGATGCGGAGAATTTCGATAGATTTATGGCGCTAAAGGAGTTTAGGGATATCCTTCACGCGCTTGGGCTAAAAGCCGACATATACAGCCTCCAGTGCGCTCAGCTAGGCGCGATAAACGCTCTAAAATCCGCAAAAATCTCAAAATCAAAGCTTCTGGCCGCCTTAGAAATCCTGCAAACCGAAAATATAATCTCCGCCGCTCATTTTAAGAGGCTTGCGGAGTTTTTACAGGCTCTTGGCGCGGATTTGACCGCAGGGAACGAGCGGGAGGGCTCAAATTTTAAAAAATCGGACGTCTTTCACCAAAAAATAGACGCACTAAACGATATCTGCGAGCGAATTTTATCGCTAAATCCGGGTGAGACCGTCGTAAACGCGGCGACAAAAGCGCGGCAAAAAGCGCGCGAGCTAGAGTTTAACGTAGCGGTTACGGGCGTCATAAATGCGGGCAAATCAACCTTGCTAAACGCGCTGCTGGGCAAAAAAATCCTAGGCGCCTCAAACGTGCCCGAGACGGTAAATTTAACCGTGCTAAAGTATGCGCCCGAGCCTTTTGCAAGGGTAAATTTTTGGAGCGAGGCTGAGCTAAAAGAGCTTGGAATAGCGCAAGATCAAGATGACGAAATAGCCGAAATTTACGGCGGCGCGGGCGTCAAATCTAAGAGCGAGACGGCGCAAAATTTAAACGTCAAATTCGGCGCGGACGACGAGTCGGCGGCTAAATTTCAAAGCCCTAGCGCGAGCGAGATTTGCTCCGAGCCGCCGGCTAGCAAGACCGTCAAAACGGACGAGATCAAGCGCTACACCTCGGCGGACTCCAAATATGCTAAATTCGTAAAAAGCGTCGAGCTTTACGAAAATTTGGAGCTTTTAAAGGACAACGTGCGCATCATCGATACGCCCGGCATCGACGACGCGGTGGCTGCGCGCGAGGAGCTGGTGCGGCGATTTATGCGGGAGTGCGACTTGATGGTGCACCTGATGAACGTCTCGCAAAGCGCCACGCAAAAGGATCTGGACTTCATCGTCTCAAGCCTACAAAACTCCCATACCGTGAGGCTTGCCGTGCTGCTCACGCACGCGGACGTGCTAAAGCAGGGCGAGCTAAACGAGGTCGCCGCCTACGCCAAAAAGAGCGTCGAGGAGCGCACGCGGGGGCTCGGTATCGGGGCGGAGTTTTTTGCCGTGAGCGCTAAAAGCTACTTTGAGGGCGAGCAAAACAGCGGCGTCGAGGAGTTTAAGGAGTATCTTTACGAGACGCTTTTTGGGCAAAATAGCCAAAAATCTCGCCTTGGCATCGAGGCATATAAAAAGGAGCTCGGCCGCATCTGCGCGCAGTTTGCGGCGGATACGCAAAGCGAGATTTTAAAACTAACGGGTTCAAATTTGAGCTTGTCGCAGAGGCTTGCCGAACTAAACGAGCAAAAAGCCGCACTAGCTAGCCGTCTAGAGGACGTGAGGGGCGCGGTAAAAGAGGAGCTAGAGCGCCTAGATACGGCTAAAACTGCGGCTAGCTACGAGCTTGGGCTAAAATCTCTTGCGCAAACGCTAAAGCAGCGCATTGCGGACGACGTAAACTACGCGGCCTCTAAAAAACAAAAGACCGATCCGCAGCGCCTCTCGCGCATCGCGCAAACGACGATCAGAGACGGCGTCATAGTCCTGATGCGTCAAAACCGCAACGAAATCGTACGGCAAATCGCCGCGTGCGCGCAAAATATCGCGCTAAAATTCGGCGAATTTGAGGGCAAATCGGCGGCCGCCGAGGTCTTTAGCATAAACGACTATCTACAATCAAAAGGGATAAGCTTAGAGTGCACCCAGGTCGCGGACGCGGTGATTAGCGCGGCAAGCTCGGGCGCGCAAGGCGTATCTGAAGCCGCCAAGCTAGCCGCGGAGGAGTTTTTGGGCGCCCGGCGGATCAAAAATTTCGTTTTCGAGCTTAGCGAATTTGAAAAAAGCGAGTTTAAAAAGCGTATCGAAGCCGCGCTAAAAGAGCAAGAAAAGGCGCTCGCAATCAGCGAAGAAGCGCTAAAAATCGAGCTTGTCGCGCTAGCGCAAACTAGCGGAGCGAGCTCGCGGGAGCTAGAGCGACTAAACTCGCAAAGCGAGGCGATAAATGCTATAAATTTGGAGCTACAAAGTGTTTGAGGAGTTTATAAACGCGTATAAAACGCGGTATTTTAAGATATTTTCGGACGATTTTTACGGGCGATTTAGGCGGCTACAAAACGAGCTAACCGAGCCTAAATTTCACCCGAGCGCCGAGCTAGAACAGGAGCTAAATAAACTCGATCTGTTTTTATCCAGCCCGCTTACGGTCGCCATCGTCGGGCAGTTTTCTAGCGGCAAATCTACGTTTTTAAACGCGCTTTTGGGTAGCGAGATTTTACCGTCGGGCCTAACTCCCGTGACTTCAAAGCCGACCTTTATCAGATACGGTGCCGCGCCGGGACTTAGCGTGCTTTACGAAAACGGCAGAGAGCTGTATCTGGGCGTCGAGGAGATAGGGCGCTTCGTCGATCAGCGCGTGTTTGGCGATGATGTTAGCAGGCTTTGCGTTTATGCGCCCTCTGAAATTTTAAAGTCGGTAAATTTCGTCGATACGCCGGGACTAAACTCGCTCTCAAAGGCCGACACCGCCGTCACGCACGAAGTGCTAAAAGACGTCGCAGGCATCATCTGGCTAAGCCTCGCCGACAATGCCGCGCGCGCTAGCGAAGCCGCGCAGATCGAGGAGTTTTTGTCTGGCGGGGGCAAAACGGCGATCTGCTTGCTGAATCAAAAAGATAAGCTAAACCAGGACGAGCTTGAGCGCCTCAAAAACCACGCGCGGGCGACATACGGGCGGTTTTTCGAGCGCATTATCGCAGTTTCCGCCAAGCAAGCCGTAAAAGCGCAAGCTGCGGGCGATGCGACGCTTTTGGCGGAGTCAAATTTTAGCGAGGCGATAAGTGCTATCCGCGAGCTTTTTAGCGGCGAAGAGATAAAAGAAAAGTTCGTGCGCGAAAAGTGTGCTAGGCTGGTTGCCGTAAACGCAGAACAGCACGAAAAAATCGCTAAAATTTACGAAAAAGCGGGCGAGATAATCTCCAAATTTGACGCCGAGCTGGAGTCAAATTTAAAAACCGTGCAAGAAAATTTTAAACCAAAAATCGAGCTAGCCTTTAACGAGCTAAAGCACGTTGCAAAGCTCGTTGCAGACGAGATCCTAGCTAGTCTAAAAAGCGTGAAAAAGTATAAATACGCGCCGCGAAAAACTCTGCTAAAGGGCGAGTATTTTGAAGCTAGCTCGTATGAGGCGGTGGATTTTGACAGTGACGAGGTGTTTTCAAAACTCATCTACAACGACGTGAAATTCGCCAAATTTTTTAGAACGTACAAGCGGGGCTTAAGCGCGCTGCAGGAGGAAATCGGCGCTGCGCTGGATGAAATTTACGCTCGGCTGGAGCGCGATTTTATGATTTATAAATCCGAATTTGAAAACGCGCAAAAAGAGGACGAAACGCATTCCGATACCGTGTTTGCCGACGTTAGAACGTATGCAGGGCAGGTGTATAGGACGTTTTTGCGAGACTATGAGACGGCGAAATTTAAAGGGCTGCAAAAGACGGCGCTGTTTTTTGAAAAGCTAAACCTCAAAGTCGCCGCAAACTACGAAAACGCCGTCAAAATCGCCGTGTATTTTCTAAAAGAAAAGATCGCGGGCTCGATGCGCGCGCACGAGCAAAACGGCTTTGCCCTGTTTATCCCGAGCTTTGACGAGGTACAAGACCGCGTTTTGACGTCGCTAAATTTATACGAATTTGAAAACGAGATGCTTGGTAATGCGTCGTTTTTAAATAAAATTTTATCGGCTCTAAAGAGTGATTTTGCGCAGATAAAAGACGAAAAACTAGCTAAGATCGCGGCTCTATCGGCAGAGCACGAGAAACTAAGGGATGAAATTTTAAAAGCGGACGAGGGGTTTGGCGTAAAATCCTGCTTTGAGCGCGGCAATCTAAGCGATATTTGACGGCCAAGTTAAAATTTGCTCCCAAACGGGCTTTTTGTCGTAGTTTTTAAAGCCCAAAAGCAGTTTGATAAATTTAAAAATAAAAACGACGAGTAAAACGGCATAAAGGATGAAAACGCCGACTAAAAATTTGATATAAAGTAGATGAGCGCGCATAGCGGAGCGCAAAGGGCTGCGATAAATTTAAATCGCTTGCCAAATTTGCGCCAATTTAACGCTTCAATTTGCAAGAGCGCGCGATAAAGCTTTGCAAGCGGCTTAAATGTGGTAAAAGCGTCTTAGCCAAACAGCGAGCTAAATTTAGCCGATTTAACCCCGCCGCACTCTCAAATTTAGCCGAATTTATCCGTCAAACCCGACCTTTTTATCCTCGCCGAAATTTGAGCTCATCTCGCGTTTGATCTCGCTTTCAAAGTCGCCCATCGTAAATATTCCGTCCTCGCGCACGGCGACTTTTAGCGCGGTATTTTTGAGCGCGAGCATGATTTGCGCGCCGCTTAGCTCAAATTTAGCCAGCTGTTTGACGTCGAAATTTTCCTCAAAGCTCGCATTTTCGGGTAGCACTTTGCGCCAGATCGCAAGGCGAGCGGCGAGGTCGGGCTTTTTAAACTCGATTTTATAATCAAATCTGCGAGAAAACGCGATATCCAGGCTTTGCAAGAAGTTCGTCGTGGCGATGAGCACTCCCTCAAACCGCTCGATTTGCTCCAAAAATATATTTTGCATTTGATTGTGCATTTTATCCGCGCCGTTGCCGCCCTCGACGCGCGTGCTTAGAAACTGATCGGCCTCGTTTAGCAGTAGCACGGGCTCGCTCTTGCTTTTGGAGCAGATTTCTTTGTAGGTGTCGAAAATTTTACGCACGTTTTGCTCGCTCTCGCCGACGTATTTGCTCAAAATTTTAGAGCAATCAAAGCTAAGAACCTGCTTTTTTAGGCTCTTTGCGAGGCTTAGCGCGCTCATAGTTTTGCCCGTGCCCGGCGGCCCGTAAAAGATGATTTTGGCGTCCACGTTTTTGCGCGACTTGATGCCCCAGCTAGATAGGCGCGCCAGCACGCGGCGATCTACTTGCTTTAGGATCGCGTCTAGCAGCTCTTTTACCTTGACGTCCAGCACGACGTCGTTTATGTCGGTCGAGGGCTCGATGAGCTCAAAGATTTCCTGCTCTTTTACGAGAGTTTCTAGCGCTAGTTTTTTGCTTTTGCTCTCGGTTTTTGGGTGCATTACGCTTTGTAAAATTTCGTCGGTTATGTAAAACGTCCTGCTAAAGCCGCCGTAAGCGTTTAGCGACTCGTCGTAGCCGATGAGGCCGTTTTCGATTAGCTTTGAGCCCTCGTCTAGTAGGGAGCGGTTTTTGATGCGTTCAAATTCGTCTGCGCTTAAAATCCCAACAAGCGCGTTTAGATCGCGATTTGCATCCGTTTCGCCGACGTATTCTTCCTTTAAAAGCGCGAGGAAAATCAGCTGCTCTTTGTCGTTTAGCGAGTTATCTTTAAAAATTTGCTCGACGGAGATCGAAATTTTGCTTAAATTTAGCCGTTTTTCGATGATGGCTTCTAGCTCTTTCACGTCTTTTTCGAGGCGGGTTTTGGCGTCGCTTGATACGTTTTTGCTAAAAAACGAGAGCTTGCCGTAAAGCTCCACGCGCAAAAACTGATCTTTTAGATAATCAAGATGATCGGCATAAGGCGCGACTGCGGGCAGCGTAAGCCCAAACTCGCCCTCTTCTAAAATTTTTAGAAAAAGCGGCGATAGCGAGATCTCACTGTGAAGTAGGCCGAGTAAATTTGAGCCTGTGCCGTCTGCGTTAGGGTTTTTAAATATAGAAAAGCCCTGCACGATCCAGCCGCTCTCAAGTAAGTTTTTTACATCCGCAAGGCCTGCTAAAAATTTATACTCCTCGCTACCGAAAACCGCGCAAAGCACGTCGTAAGCGGTACTTTGCGGAGTGCCCTCGACGTAGCTTTTGCTTAGGTGACGTAAAATTTTCGCCTCGTTTTGGCTGCATTTTATGAGCGAGGAAATTTTAGAATTTTGCTCTCCGCTGATAAACTCTATCAAAAACCGCACTAAATTTCATCCTTTATCTGCTCTTTTAAAACTCGCTTTAACACCTTGCCCGTCGCGTTTTTAGGCAGCTCGTCTTTAAAATAAATCGTCTTTGGAATTTTAAAATTCGCCAAGTGTTTTTTGAGGTGCGCGCGGATATCTTTTTCGTCTAGGCTCATATCCTCTTTAAACTGGATAAAGGCCGTGACCTCCTCGTCCGCGTGCTCATCTCTGACTCCGATAACAGCGGCTGCCTCGACTTCGGGCAATTTAAACAGCACCTCCTCGATCTCGCGCGGGTAGATGTTGATACCCTTTGAGATGATGAGGTCTTTTTTGCGATCGACGATAAAGATATAGCCCTCTTCGTCGATCTTAACGAGGTCGCCCGTGCGTAGCCAGCCGTTTACGATCGTTTCGTCGGTGGCGTCGGGCATATTTAGGTAGCCTTGCATCACGCAGTCGCCTTTTACGATTAGCTCGCCCACTTCGCCTGCCGGCAGCTCCATCATCTCGTCGTTTATACATTTTACTTCGTAGCCCGGCAGCGGCAAGCCGACGCTTGAGATTTTTTGTTTTTGTAGCGTGTTTGCCGAGACGATAGGCGAGCATTCGCTAAGGCCGTAGCCCTCTATCAGCACCGCGCGCGGAAATTTGACGCGAAAATCCGTGATAGTCTGCTCGGCCAAAGGCGCTCCGCCGCTGATGAAAATCCTAATGCAGTTAAACCAGCGAAAATACCACGGGATTTTAGCTTTGCCGATAGCCGTATAGATCGCGGGCACGCCCAAAAATACGGTCGCGCGTTTGAGTAGGACTTGTTTTAGGACGTTTGAAAACGGGAAAATGGACTTTACTAAAATAAGCGAACATGCCGAAAATATCGGTAGCAGCACCATCGCCGTGAGAGTAAAGCTGTGAAACATCGGCAAAAACACGGCAAATCTATCCTTCGTGCGTACGTGAAAGACCTCTTGCGCACCCTGGACGTTTGAGATGAGGTTGCGGTAGCTGATCATCGCGCCCTTTGGCTTACCCGTGGTGCCCGAGGTGTAGATGATGTGGGCTAGATCGTCAAGCTTCGGTCGGTCGGTCAAATTTAGCTCTATACGGCAGTTTAGCGCGTGCGCGTAGGCGATATTGTTTTCGTCAAATTCGGCTCTATCGCCGATCCAGACGATCTTTTTGATCGTCGTTTTGCTACCTAGGCCTTTCGTCTCTTTTGCTAGTTCGACCGAGGCAAAGAGAAATTTCGCCCCGCAGTCGTTTATGATGTACTCGAATTCTTCGTATTTTAAAAAGGTATTTATCGGCACCGCCACGGCGCCAAGTAGCGTGATGGCAAAGTAGCTAGCGATAAACTCGGGCGAGTTGTTTACAATCATCGCGACGCGGTCGCCTTTTTTCACGCCCATGCCTTGTAAAAACGCAGCCAGCGTAAAGGCGTTTGCGCGTAGCTGCTTGTAGCTCATCTTGCCCGTTTCGGTGTAGATCGCGATACCGCCGCCGTTTTTATCTACCGCGACGTTTAGCATATCCTCGAAATTTTCGTAAGGGTAGTTCATGGCCGCGCCTTAAAATTTATATTTCACGTTCAAATTTATCGCCTGAGCGTTGCCGCGCTCAAATTTGCCGTTTGGATAAAGCCCCGACGCGTTTGAGTAGTAGCTCACGTCGCGCGCCTTTCTGTCTTGGTAGAAGTAGCTAGCTCCCAGCTCCAAAGCGTCTGTAAATTTGTAGTTAAAGCCCACTGCGTAGATGACGGCTTTGGTATCCGGTAGGTCAAAGCCCGTAGTGTCGGCTCTGGACGCAGCCTCGTCAAACGTAACCGCGCCCATCAGGCGGAGTTTATCCGTCGCGTCGTGCGCTACGCCGATGCGGTAGGCGTTGCTGTCCTTCCAGTCGCGCTTTTTAGACGCGTCAAATGCCGCAAAAAACGGGTTGCGGTAGTGAGCGGCCGAGGCGCCTGGGTAGTTGAAGTCAAGCTCTTTCCACGCCGACCAATAGGTTCTCTCAAAGTCAAATAGTAGCGTGGTGTTTGCGATTTTGTACGATAGGGCTAAATTTAAGCTCGCAGGTAGCGGTACGGATAGCTTTGCGCTGCCGCTATACGAGCCGCCGGCCGGCGCGCTGATGTCGGTGTCGCCTTTTAGATTCATATTTACTTTCGAGCGGTAGGTGGCCGCTAGGCTCAAATTTGAAGTCGGTTTATACGTGATTGCCGCGTTGTAGCCGAAATTTACGCGGTCGCCCTTAATGTCTTGAGTTGCTCTTGCTGGGACATAAGGCGGCGTAACTTCTTGTACAGCCTCTCCTCTAGCGTAAACGGCGCGCAGGCCAAAGCCTAGCGCGATGTTATCGGTTAGCGCGTAGGCGACGCTAGGATTTACCTCGATCACTTTTAGATCAAATTTTTTAGAGGTGGCTTTAGGTAGGCCTTCTTCCCATCTCATCGACATTCCCGCGGGCACGACGACCGAGAGGCCAAAGCGCCAGTCGCCAAAATGCGGCGTCACAAAGTGAAACGTAGGTACGAGCGCGGTCGCTCTTTTGGATGTTAGTTTGTCACCGTTATAGTGTCTGTACTTCGTCTTTGACATGCGCAGGTAGGTTAGCGAGCTCTCTAGGTAGTGTCCACCGTCTAAAAATATCATATTTGCAGGGTTATTATAGGCTGCGTCGGGACCGAAGCTCGTCGCGACGTTTGAGTTTAAAAGCGCGATGCTATCGCCGCTTTGCTCGGGGATTTTAAAGCCTGCCGCATTTAGATAGCAGCAAGCCGCTAGGCAAACTCCGATATATTTTCTCATTTATTCTCCTTTAAAGTTTCTTAAAATTTTTATCTCGTCCGCCCAGATGCTCTCGTCGATCGTCTCTAAAACTAGCGGGATATCGTCCGTGCGGGGGTCGTTTATGATATTTTCAAACGTTTTTAAGCCCAAAAAGCCCTTGCCTAGGCTCTCGTGGCGATCCTTTTTGCTGGCTAGGTCAAATTTCGTATCGTTTAGATGCATGCCGCACAGCATATCGCGTCCGACTATCTCGTCAAATTCGCTCATCACGCGCCCGTAGTTATCTCTGATGTCGTATCCCGCGGCAAACGTATGACAGGTATCTAGGCAAACGCCGATCCTGCTTTTATCGATGCAGTTTTTTACGATAAAGGCTAGGTGTTCAAATTTAAAGCCCAAATTTGAGCCCTGACCTGCGGTATTTTCTATGACTAGCTTTACGTTTTGGCTATTTTCGAGTAGGAAATTTACTGAATTTGCGATATTTTGGAGGCAAATTTCGGGCGAAATTTCGTTTAGATACGAGCCCGGATGAAAATTTATCATCACTAGGCCTAGCGCTTCTACGCGGTAAATTTCGTCCAAAAAGGCGTTAATGGACTTTTGACGCTGCTCCGGGTTTGGGTGGCCTAAATTTATAAGGTAGCCGTTGTGCGGCAAAACGTGCCTGGGCTCGATGCCGGCGGCTTTTAAATTTTGCTTAAATTTGGAGATATTTTCTGGGGTTAGCGGCTTGGCTTCCCATTGACGCTGATTTTTGACGAACATCGCAAAGGCGTTAGCGCCGATATTTGCCGCATTTAGCGGAGCGTTTTCTACGCCGCCCGCGATGCTGACGTGCGCGCCGATAAATTTCATTGAAGCTCTTTTATGATGATTTTTATGCGGTTTTTAGCGTCGAAAAAGCTGATATTTTTACCGCAAACTTCGTATTTTATTGAATATTTACTTATATCTTGTATAAAACCGCACGAATTTGTCATTACATTTATGCCGTCATATAGCGGTTTGCGCTCCAAAATTTCCGCGAAAAAGTCGTCGTATCTCTCCTCTAAAAAGAACTTTTTGTTAAATTCTTTTTTCTCGAAACACGCGCCGTTCATGCAAATTTTGTCGTTTATTTTGAGATTTACCGTATTTACGCCAGAGCTGTAAATTTGCAAATTTAATTGATTTGCGGTTTTGTGCAGGAAGCCCACGTCGTTGATTTTTAGCGGCGGAGTGAGGATGGTGACGGTAAATTTGTCTGATGATTTTTGGCTTTGTAATGCTGCACAGCCGCCAAGCGCGAGGCATGCAAGCGCACTCAAAGCAAACTCGGTAAATTTTTTCATAATTTTTTATCCTTGATTTAAGCTATTTTTTATTATCTTTAATGTAAAATCCCATTTCCGCTAATTTGTGGCCCCTTCGTCTAGCGGTTAGGACATCGCCCTTTCACGGCGGTAACACGAGTTCGAGTCTCGTAGGGGTCACCACTTCATTTTAAATTTTTACAAAAGATTTTAATTTTATCCGCTTATCGCTTAAACGCCCTTTATCTAAGATAATTTTTCTTAAATTCGTTTTTCTAAAAATTTATTCGCAGAGCCGTTTGCGGCGTATTTTGCAAAATCAAATTTCATCGCGGCAAATTTAACCGCTGCCAAATAAACCAAAATTCGTCAAATTTAATCGCCTCAAAACGCAAATATTCGTGCGTTAAAATCGTCAAATTTGATCCCCAAATGCCCGTGCCCGCTCGCTCAATCAAATTTAAACCCGTTTTGGCTATAATCGCGCCCTAAATTATAAAAAAGGAAAAAAATGTTCGATTGGATTTTTTCGCCCGAGGCGTGGCTGTCGCTCGTGACGCTAACGGGGCTTGAGATCGTGCTTGGTATCGACAACATCATATTTATCGCGATCCTAGTCGGCAAACTCCCGCCCGAGCAGCGCGACAAAGGCCGCATACTAGGGCTTTCGCTTGCGATGCTAACGAGGATTGCGCTTTTGCTTTCGCTATTTTGGATTATGAAGCTTACCAAGCCGCTATTTAGCGTGTTTGATTTTACGATTACGGGGCGCGATTTGGTGCTGATTTTGGGAGGACTTTTTCTCATCGGCAAGTCCACGCTAGAGATCCACTCAAGCGTCAGCGGCGAGCACGAGGAGCACTCGGCGAGCAAGGGTCATGCGAGTTTTTGGGTCGTTATCGCCGAGATCGCCGTACTTGACATCGTCTTTTCGCTCGATAGCGTCATCACCGCAGTGGGCATGGCAAACCACATCGAGATCATGATCCTAGCCGTGATACTTGCCGTGGGCGTGATGATGTTCGCGTCTAAGAGTATCTCAAATTTTGTCGACAACAACCCGACGATCAAAATTCTCGCGCTTGCGTTCTTGATCCTGATCGGCTTTACGCTTGTGGGCGAGGGGCTCGGTATGCACGTGCCTAAGGGCTACGTTTACTTTGCGATGGCGTTTTCTTTGGGCGTGGAGCTCATCAACATCTACGCTCGCAAAAAGTCGGCAAAGCGCGCGCAAGAGGCTCAAAAGTAAAATTTGAGCTTTTAAATTTGCTTTGAGCGCGCAGGGCGGTAAATTTGACGCTTCGGCTTTGTTATTGAGGCGTCAAATTTAAACTGGGCGAATTTGAGCGGTAAATTTAAAAAGCAAAGGAGCTAGCGTGGACGTAAAAGGCGAATTTTTAGAGATTTTAGAGGGGCTTAGGAGCCAAAAGCTGGCGGCATTTTCACAAAAGCTCATCAAAAGCCCCGAAATTTTAGGCGTAAAAACCCCTGAACTAAGACGCCTGGCAAAGCAAAATTTCGCTCGGCTAAATTTAGAGCAGATCGCTGCTTATGAGCCGTTTTTTCACGAGGAGTTCATGCTAAAGGGCTTTTTGATAATGCTCGTTAAAGACGACGAAGCTAAATTTAAGCTAGCTAGCGAGTTTATCAAAACGATGCCAAACTGGGCTGTGACGGACGGCTTTGAGCCTAAATTTACCGATGCGCGCTACGTGGATGCGCTGCTAAAGCAGGCTCTAGGTTCAAATTTAGAATACGAAAAGCGGTTTTTCTACGTTTATTTTATGCGCAATTTTTGGGCACTTTCGCTGGAGCGGTTTTTTGAAATTTGCGCCGAAGAAAAGGACGGGCGATACTACGTGCAAATGGCGGCAGCTTGGTGTTTAGCCGAGGCTTTTATCAAATTTGACGGCGCAGGGCGAGAGCTACTGGAGAGCGGGCGACTGAGTAAATTTACCCACAACAAAACGATCTCAAAGATCCGCGACAGCTACCGCGTGCCAAAAGACGTAAAAGACGCGCTTTTGGAGCTCAAAATCAAGTGAATCTCACAAAAGAGCCCATAAACAAGCTCGTGCTGCGCCTAGCCGCGCCCGCGGGCGTCGCGATGAGTTTTAACACGCTTTACAACGTGACGGGCGTGTTTTTTGCCGCGCGTATATCGACGCAGGCGCTGGCGGGCTTTTCGATGAGTTTTTTGCTCTACATAAGCGTCGTGGGCATGGGGCTTGGCTTTGGCTCGGCGCTAACGGCGCTTGTGGGCAACGCGCTTGGCGCTAGCAAGGACCGGCTAGCTAAAATTTACGCCGCAAAGGGCGTATTTTTCGTGCTTCTTTGCGCGCTTTTTATGGGGCTTTCAGGCTTTATTTTTACGCCGCATTTACTTAAAATTTTAGGCGCAAACGAGGAGTTTTTACGCGAAGCCATGGCGTATAACCGCGTGATATTTCTTGCCTCGCCTTTTTTCTTGCTCATCAAATCGCTAAACGGCGTGCTGGTGGCTACAGGCGACACAAAGAGCCTGCGAAACTGGCTTTTTGCGGGACTTTTTATAAATTTGGGCTTTTGTTTTTTTTATGTGAATTTTTGCGGGCTGGGTGTCGGCGGGATAGCGCTGGCGACGGCTTCAGTGCAGCTTTTAGGCTCGCTATTTTTAGGCGTCAAGGTCGCAAAAAGCGGCATGATAAATTTTTTAAATTTACGCTCATTTGCACCCGAACTCGCCATCTACCGTAAAATTTTAGCCCAAGCCTTGCCAGCGTGCCTAAACTACCTCTCGATGTCGCTTGGCGGACTCGTGCTTATGCATTTTATCAGCCGCTACGGCACGCACGCGGTCGCAGGCTATGGCCTAGCTCTTCGCATCGAACAGATCGTCATGCTGCCCACAACTGGCGTCGCATCGGCGGTGCTTGGTATCGTGTCGCAAAACTTCGGCGCGCGCGAATACGCCAGAGTGCGCGGCTGCTACGCTTATTCGGTCAAATTTTTAGCGGTTTATTGTATTTTTGCGGCGGCTTTTTGTCTTGGGCTCGGCGGGATTTTGGTTGGTTTTTTTGACGAGACGCCCGAGGTCGTAAACGCGGCAAAAAGCTATTTTACCGTAAATTCGCTAGCGTTTATAGGCTATGGGCTCATAAATCTCTCCGGCTCGACGCTTCAAGGCGTAAAAAGGCCCTTGGCGGTTTTTGTTTTAAATTTTACCCGTCAGATAGTGCTGCAAATCGCGCTTTACTCGCTTGTAGCCGATGTTTTTGGCGGCGAGTTGCAAGATATTTTTAAGGCGATGTTTTTTAATGTTTGGCTGATCGGGCTAGCTTTTTTATTTTATACAAAATTTGTTCTTAGCCGAGTTTGCGCGGTTTGAAGCGAAATTTTTTACAAATTTTCAAATTTAAGCTTATTTTTCTTGACATACCGTATTTTTTTGGCTACAATGCGCCTTTTCAATAAGTAGGCTAAACTCGCAATGCCTCGGGGTGTAGCGCAGGCTGGTTAGCGCATCTGGTTTGGGACCAGAGGGCCGAAGGTTCGAATCCTTTCACC
>CAUQOI010000020.1:0-23321 GCA_963519525.1 uncultured Campylobacter sp. | reverse complement strand
GTTTTTAGCTCGACGCCAAACTGCTCCAAAACGCGCTCGCGGGCTAAATTTATGAGTCCGGTCACGTCCGCAAAGGTCGCGGCTTTAAAATTTATGATAAAATTTGCGTGCTGCTGGCTAAATTTAGCCCCGCCTATCGCGTAGCCTTTGAGCCCCACGGCCTCGATCAGTCTGCCCGCGTAGTCGCCCGGCGGATTTACGAAACAGCTACCAAAGCTAGCGCCCTTTGGTTGATTTGCGCGCTTAGCGGCAAAATCGGCGGCGAGCGTTGCGTTAAATTCGCGCGAAATTTTAAACTCGGCGCCGAAAATCGGCTCATCTATCCCGCTTTTGCGGTAGCTAAAGCTTATCCTCTCGCGCCCTACCCAGCCGCGCGCTAGCCGCACGGCTAGCAGATCATCGCTGATGCTAACGCCGCAAAGCCCCGCGTTCATTTTTATTAGTCCGCCAAGCGTACCAGGTATATTTTGCAAAAACTCAAATCCGCCGATACCCTGCTTTTTGGCGAAGTTGTAAATTTTGCCCGACTTCGTCGCAGCGCCGATACTAAGCACGTCGCCGCTCAAATTTATATAATCAAACGCGCCGCCTAACATCATCATCGCGGGCGGGTTTGGCGAAACAAGTAGGTTGTTCGCGCCGCCTATCATCACGCGGCCGGCGAATTCCGGCTTTAGCACGTCCTCAATGCTTTCTAGCACCGCCACCTCGTGCACGCCGCCCACTCGCACCGAGCTAAATTTGGAAAAATCTACAAGCTGCGTCATTGCACGAAATTTGGGATAAACTCTATCATACGCGTCGTGAAATCGACCATCATCGAGACCATCCACGGCATCAAAAATATAATCACGACGACGACGAGGATGATTTTGGGCACGAAGCTTAGCGTCATCTCGTTTATCTGCGTCGTAGCCTGAAATATACTGATGATAAGGCCCGCCGATAGGCCAGCGAGCAGCATCGGGAAGCTTAGATAAAGCGCGATCTTAAAGGTTTCGATGCCGAGTTCTATGAGCGTTGATTGCATTAGCTAAACCTTATATCGTTGTACTCGGTGGGTACGAGGTAGTTTTTGGCATCGATAGGCAGGGGATAAAATCCGCGCTCATAACCGAGTGCAAAGAGCCTATTTACGGCCTTTAGCTGCGTTTCATTCATCGAGATGGAGCTATCGTTTGCATATAGATTTAGGTAGGTTTTTAGCTTTTCTTTATCGACGCGGATCAAATTTCGCTCCATCAGCATATGCGACAAAAAGGGCTTATGCGTGGTGGCGATACGCACGCCCTCCGTTAGCACGCGCTCGCACTCGATGGCGTCCGTTATCGGCAGGCTGCGGCGAACCGCCATGCCTCCTAGCGGTAGCGGCAGATTTTCGCCCGCTAGCTCGCTCCAGATATCCCAGATCTCGCGCTCCACGCAAAGCTCGTCCGAAAAATCCAAAATACTCTCGTGTATCAGCACGCCCGCGTCCACCTCGCCGCTTAAAACCGCGCTTTCGATCTCGAGAAAGTTTTTATAAACTATGCGCGCCTGCGGGTATGCCATGCGAAAAAGCAGGGCATTGGTCGTGTGTTTGCCGCTGAGCGCGACTTTGAAATTTCGCTTTAAGACCGCACCCTTTTTCTTAACGAGCTTTGGGCCGTAGCCTTCGCCGAAGCTCACCGCCGTGTGCAAAAGCGCGTATTCATCGCAGATAAGAGGATATAGCGCGAAGCTGATCGCCGTGGCCTCATAGGTGCCCTTTAGCGCCTCGTCGTTTAGCGTCTGGATATCAAGCGCGGTTGCGCTAAATTTTAGATTTTTCGAGCTCACCCAGCCAAAATCAATCGCCTTATACATAAAAATATCGTCGGCGTCGGGCGAGTGAGCGACGTTTATATGCTTAAAAATCTTCAAATTTTATCCTTTTTGCTCCGCTTTAAATTTCGCGCGCGGCTAGATTGTGAAATTATAGTAAATTTTTGCTACAATCGCCATAAAAATGCGGAATTTATAAAGAAAAGTATGGAAAATCAGGCATATTTAAAAGAGCAAATTTTAACTTATCTTGGCAACAAACGCTCGCTTTTAGGCTTCATCGAACAAGGCGTAAATATCGCAAAAGAGGCGCTGTGTAAAGAAAAACTAAGCTGCTGCGACCTTTTTAGCGGTAGCGGTATCGTGTCGCGGTTTTTTAAATCCCACGCAAATTTCATCGTCGCAAACGACCTGGAGCTGTATAGCCGCGTAACAAACGAGTGCTACCTCGCAAACGCGGACGCGGAATTTAAAAAAGAGCTTGATTTTTGGCATGAAAAATTAACTCGCCAAATCGGCTCAAATTTGCGTGAGGGCTTTATCTGCGAGTTTTACGCGCCAAAAGACGAGGCAAATATTTTGGCTACGGATCGCGTCTTTTACACGAAGAAGAACGCCGCCTACATCGACACCGCACGCCAGATGATCGACTTGCTAGTGCCGCAGGAACTGCGCGTTTTTTTCGTCGCTCCGTTGCTGTACTCGGCTAGCGTGCACGCCAACACCAGCGGCATTTTCAAGGGTTTTCACAAAAACAAAGACGGCCTGGGGCAGTTTGGCGGACGCGGCAAACACGCGCTATCTCGCATCACGGCCGACATCAGCCTGCTTAAGCCCGTTTTTTCAAATTTTAACGTCGAATTTGAAGTGCAAAGACGAGACGCCGAGGGGCTTGCCGCCGAGCTTCCGCCGCTTGATCTAGTCTATCTTGATCCGCCTTATAACCAGCACCCCTACGGCTCGAACTACTTTATGCTAAATTTGATCGCTAGCTACGAGCGCCCGAGCGAAATCTCGCGGGTTTCGGGTATCGCTCGGGGCTGGAACCGCTCGGTGTTTAATCAAAAATCAGCCGCCGCGCCCGCCTTTTTCGAGCTGATCTCAAAGCTAAAAGCCAAATTCGTGCTCATCTCGTTTAACTCCGAGGGCTTCATCGCGCGCGAGGAATTTAGCCAAAATTTAGCCGGGCTTGGCGAAGTGCGAATTTTGGAACAAAAATACAACGCCTTTCGCGGCAGCAGAAACCTAGCCAGCCGTCCGACGCACGTTAGCGAGCTGCTTTATGTTTTAAAAAAGGCGTAAATTTAGAGCAAATTTGGCCGCGCTCAAACCCGCCTCAAATTTACGCGAATAATCAAAAATTCATCTCAAATTTGATAAAATCAGCACGATTATTTTAAATTTAAGGAAGCCGATGGCAAAAGAAAAAGAAGAGAAAAAGATAGTCCCGCCGACAAACGATTCGGACAAGAAAAAGGCCTTAGACGCGGCTTTAAAGCAGATAGACAAAGCATTTGGCAAGGGTACGCTGATCCGCCTTGGCGACAAGCAAGTCGAGGCGATAGACAGTATCTCGACCGGTTCGCTAGGACTTGACCTAGCCCTTGGTATAGGCGGTATCCCAAAGGGCCGTATCATCGAGGTTTACGGACCTGAGAGCTCGGGTAAAACGACTCTGACGCTACACATCATCGCCGAAGCGCAAAAAGCGGGAGCCACGTGCGCCTTTATCGACGCCGAGCACGCGCTAGACGTAAAATACGCCGCAAATTTGGGCGTAGATACCGAAAATCTATACGTTAGCCAGCCTGACTTTGGCGAGCAGGCGCTTGAGATCGTAGAAAACCTCGCTAGAAGCGGCGCGGTCGAGCTGATCGTAGTTGATAGCGTCGCGGCGCTAACGCCAAAAAGCGAGATCGAGGGCGATATGGGCGATCAGCACGTAGGTCTGCAAGCGCGCCTAATGAGCCAAGCTCTGCGCAAGCTCGCGGGCGTCGTGCACAAGATGAACACGACCGTAATCTTTATCAACCAAATTCGTATGAAAATCGGTGCGATGGGTTACGGTACGCCTGAGACCACTACGGGCGGTAACGCGCTTAAATTTTACGCATCCGTGCGCCTAGACGTGCGAAAAATCGCTACTCTAAAACAAAACGAAGAGCCTATCGGCAACCGTACGAAGGTAAAAGTCGTGAAAAACAAGGTCGCACCTCCATTTAAAACGGCGGAATTCGACATAATGTTCGGCGAGGGCATCAGCCGCGACGGCGAGATCATCGACTACGGCGTGAAGCTCGATATCATCGATAAAAGCGGCGCATGGTTTAGCTACAAAGCTGCCAAAATCGGCCAAGGCCGCGAAAACGCAAAAGCCTATCTCAAAGAGCATTCGGAGATATCAGACGAGATCGTAGCGACGATAAAAAACTCGATCGGCCTAGATAAGCTAATAAGCGGCTCGGGCGGCAAAGACGAAGACGGCGAAAGCATAGAAGAAAATACGGAGGAATAAAATAATGGTATTTATAGAAGACGTAACGGCGATAGAAGTACTCGATAGCCGCGGCAATCCGACAGTAAAAGCTACGGTCGCGCTAAGCGACGGCACCGTAGCAAGCGCGATAGTCCCAAGCGGCGCAAGCACGGGTAAACGCGAGGCGCTGGAGCTTCGCGATAAAGACGAAAGATACTGCGGCAAGGGCGTGCTAAAGGCCGTTGAAAACGTAAATTCTCAGATCGCGGAGGCCGTGATCGGGCTGGATGCTTTTGATCAAAAGGCGCTTGATGATGAGATGGGAGAGCTTGACGGTACCGATAACTACTCAAATTTGGGTGCAAACGCCGTGCTTGGTGTATCTATGGCGGTAGCGCGCGCGGCGGCAAAGAGCCTTGACGTGCCTTTATACCGCTACCTAGGCGGCGCGAACGCTAGCGTACTACCGGTGCCGATGTTTAATATCATCAACGGCGGCGCGCACGCGAACAACAGCGTGGATTTTCAAGAATTTATGATTATGCCGTTTGGTTTTGATAAATTTAGCGACGCGCTGCGAGCGGCGACTGAAATTTACCACACGCTAAAAGGCCTTCTAAACGCGGCAGGTCACAGCACGGCGGTCGGCGACGAGGGCGGATTTGCGCCAAATTTAAACGATAATGAAGAGCCGATCAAGCTCATCATGCAAGCTATCGAAAAAGCTGGCTACAAGGCGGGCGAGCAGATCAAGCTAGCCCTCGACGTCGCAGCTAGCGAGCTGTACGAAAACGGCAAATATAAGCTAGAAGGCAAGGAATTTAGCAGTGAAGAGCTAATAGAGCGATACGCGCAGCTTTGCGAGAAGTATCCGATATTTTCGATCGAAGACGGCCTAAGCGAAGACGACTGGGCGGGCTGGGCGAAGCTAACGAGCAAGCTAGGCTCTAAAGTGCAGCTCGTGGGCGACGATCTTTTCGTAACGAACGAGAAAATTTTACGCGAAGGCATCGCCAAGGGTGTAGGCAACGCGATCCTAATAAAACCGAATCAAATCGGCACCGTAAGCCAAACTATGCAGACGATCCGCCTAGCGCAGCGAAAAGGCTACCGCTGCGTGATGAGTCATAGAAGCGGCGAGAGCGAGGATAGCTTTATCGCGGACTTCGCCGTCGCGATGAATACGGGCCAAATCAAAACGGGCGCAACCTCAAGAAGCGAACGCAACGCAAAGTACAACCGCCTGCTCGAGATCGAGCGCGAGACGGACGAGTTTTTGGGAAATCAAATTTGAGCGAAGTCCTAGACGAATACGTCGAGAAAAAGCCGTTTGATTTCAGGCTTTTTCTCAGATTTACGCTTATAGCGTTTTGCGTGATATGTTTTGGTATCTACGTGGGCAACATAATCTTTGGCAAGCGCTCGCTAGACGTGATGCTAAGCCTGCAAGAGCAAAAAACGCAGCTAGAACGCGACGTCGAAACGCTAAAAAAACAAAACGCCCAGCTGCAAAAGGCGTATTTCGAGCTAAAAGAGCTTGAGCCAAGCAGCGGCGGCTGATTAGTCGGAAAATTTAAAAAACGGGGGAGTTATGAAAATCGGTAAAATTTGGCTTTTGGCGCTGGCCTGTGGGTTAGCTTTTGGCAGAGAAAATCCTTTTGCGCCCTCGGGCGATATAAACGCGAGCATGGCTAGCAGCAACGTCGTGGAAAATTTGCCGCCTTTTGAGAAGCAGAGTTTCAAATTTCCCGCCGACGCTAGAAACTTCATCTCCGTCACGCTAAAATACAAAAGCCTAGACGGCAGCGTCAAGGAAAAAACCGTAGATATAAACAAAAGCATATCATGGCAGGACGAGTTTTTGCTAAGCAAGATCGCAGTGCCAGTCGTGGTCGAAAAACCCGACGTCTCAGTCACTAAAGAGGAGCCAAAAGCAGCCGCGATAGACGTCGCGCCAAAGCCTACTGAGCGCAATATGACAACGCAGGAGCCGCTACGAGATATCGTCATAAAGCCGCTTGAAAAGCCGCAACCGCAAAAGCAAATCATCTATAAGCAGACGAAATTTGAGGTCTATCCGATGCAAATCAAGATCCTCACGACCGACGAGAAGCTAAAGGACTACTCGATTGGCAAAGGCGCCAAGGTCGTGATAGACTTTGCCTCGCAAACGGACCTAAATACGAGAAAAGAGGAGCTTGACTGCGGCGCGTTTAAAACGGTACTTTTTGGCTCGCACGGTAAATTTTACCGCGTAGTTTTTGACCTCGACGGCAGCTACAAGCACGAGATCGAAAAGACTCAGGACGGATATCTGCTAAAGCTATCTAGATAAATTTGATTTTTACGCGCCGATTTTGGGCATGTAAATTTGTACCGATAATTTTCTCGCGGCGAGGGTTAAATTTTAGCCTTTGCCACTCTTTTTTAAATTCGGCTTTTAAATTTAGTCAAATTTGCCTTGATTTAAATTTCTCAGCATTTTCAATCCCGTGCCCCCCCCCAAATTCACTCAAATTTAACCGCATCGTAATACTGCGGAGTTTTTCTCCATACCAACTAGAAATATCAAAAGGATCGCTTGTGCCCCTAAATACCAAAACATATTCTTCAGTATTTATATTTTTTAACAATACTGAATAAAATCCAGTTAAATAATTTTTTTGACTTTTTAAAAGCTGATAACTATCGGTCAATAATCCGCTAGTCAAATAATCTATAGGGTTTTCTTTATAGACCATCTCCGACAACACTCCATACTCTTTTATAGTGCCCTTTAAGCTTAACATAGCATTCTCCTTTTGCTTAATAGTACCTTACGATTTCACAAATTTTCTTATCTTGAAAAAACATTTCTCCAGTGCCGGTATTCATAAAAGGATAGTTATATGGATCTATTATTTTCGTTATGCTGTATATTAGTTCTCCTTTTTCATTAAATATTTGCACTTCTTCCCCTTCTACAAAATATCTTAAAAAGATAGGAAATTCGATATTTATAGTTTTTTCAATATAATTAGTTTCCAAATTTCTTTTTTGAATATTTTTAATATATATGTCTACTTTCTCCTTATCGGCTTTATAATTGCAGTAATAATTTGTTATAATCTTAGAACCTAAAAAACCGCTCCAAGGCAAAATCAAAATTAATATAGAAACTATAAATTTGGGTTTTATTTTTAATATTTTAAAAATTACTATAAAAAATAATAAGTAAAAAGGATAAACTAGGATCATAAAATTCCTCCTAAACTATGGCCTGTGAGAGTTAAATATTGTTTAGCCTCTTCAATAGAGCATTGTTTATCATCTGATATTTTCTCTAAAGCCGATTGGGTAAAATTTAATGCAATTTTATATTGAGGATTTAGATTTAAAAAAGGAATAAGTGTAAAATCGATCGCATAATCAGGAATCTCTTGAGTGCCACGAAAAGCTATGATATAATCCTTTGTAATATTATTCTTTAAAAGTAACGCTTGGGTGCTCGAGAAACTATCGCTATCATCTTGTCTAGTATCAATATAATCCACAACGGAGTATTCGTTGCTATTAGCGATTAGCGTCATGTTTTTATTAAAATACTCGTCTTTATATACTTCATCTGATATTATTTCCATCTGGGTAACTATTTTTTTATTGAATTCATATCATTTCCTTTGTACATATTTATTGTATAAATATTGGCCTAGGCTTTTTCTGTGTATTGAAGCCCAACTAGTCCCCCACTTATCCATATTAAAAATTTTAATATATAAATTCTCGTTCATACCGCATCCGAAGCTATCTACAAAATATCTACCAACCAAATCAGGAAAAATGTTGTAGAAAAATCTCTTATAATGTATATCAAAGCCTACCATTTCATTTGTTTTATTATTTATAGACTTTATCTCAAAAGCATATAAAAACTTTGCCACAAATTTATCCAACTTGATCTCATTTATGTAATAACTGTAGTTTAAATTTGGCATTTTATCTTTTGTCGTTATAGCTTTTCTTATTAGCTTTTGCCAAACTTCATATCGTTCCTTGCTAAGCTCTTCGCTTTTTTGTTCTTTTAAATTTATCGCTTTTACATACCTACCGTGTTCTTCTGATTGTCGCTTAATAATACCATTATTAAGTTTTTTATACATGTCTTTTCTAGTATTTTCTTCATCTTCTCTGGCTTTTTTATATGTATGATTTAAATTTAAAAAATATTGATACTGTTCCGACACTTCATCTAGCCAATATACAACAACATCTTTGCCGGATAAGTTAAATGCCGCTCTTTTTAGATGTACTCCATCAAGATAATGTCTTATTGTATTATTAATATCGTTCTCTGTAAAAGGCTGTATACTATCCTCAAAATAAATACTCTCCGGATACTCTACCGTTTCTTTTATAAAGGTCTTTGGAGCGGTAGCACAGTAATATGCCCCAAGAATGTTTGTGATGATGATGTCGTAAGTGGGGATTAGAAATAGTGCAGTCGCTACTATGCCTCTGATCCAAATTTTCTTAGCGTATTTTACAGTGATAACCATAACTACGGTACTAACTGCCAAGTAAGGAATAACGTAAAAAAGTAAGATTATCATACCCATATCGTATCCTTTTTAGTTGTCGGCAAAACAGAGACGGTACGTTTTGCCTCGTGCCTAAAATTTGCGGGTCAATAAAGCCCGCAACTACTTTAAATTTGACCGCTCGCATCTTTTGCAAATCATTGATAAAATGATAGTGCCGTAAGGCTTAAGGCGGAGTTAAATTTGAGCTTCGGCAACCGCTAGTAGTCAAATTTGACACTTGTTTTTACGAATTCTAATATCGCAAATTTAGCCTCACAAGTTATTTTTTGTGATAAATTTGCTCCAAATTCGAACCTAAATTCAAAACAAAATTTAACCGCGGCAAAGCTGTCCGCACATTTACCGCAAAATAATCGGCCGTCAAATCCACTCGTTTTATAAAATGAAACTAAAATTTCAAATCTAATTTAGATATTTTAAAAACAAATTTCGGTAATATTGCGTTAGGCAAAAATTTTATCCGAAAGGAGCTGTTATGAGCGGTATTACTCTCATCGTCTGCTTCGTCATCGCGGTCGTCGTTATGATCGTGCTGATTTCTAAGTTCGGGGTTCACCCCTTTATAGCGATCATGCTCGTTTCGCTAGCTCTAGCCGTCGTCGCAGGCATCGACCTGGTCAAGGTTCCCGCGATCATCGGAGAGGGATTTAGCGGGATATTTAAAAGCATAGGCATCGTCATCATCCTGGGCGCGCTCATCGGTATGGCGCTGGAAAAGACGGGCGCGGCGCTAAAGCTGGCCGATATGGTCGTGCGCTGCGTAGGCGACAAGCGCCCTGAGCTAGCCATGCTCATCATGGGCTGGATCGTGGGTATCCCGGTCTTTTGCGATAGCGGCTTTGTTGTACTCGATCCGATCCGCCGCGCGATAAAGGAAAAAATCGGCGCCAACCCCGTAGCTATGGCCGTCGCGCTCTCGTGCGGCCTATACACCTCGCACGTGTTTATACCGCCGACGCCTGGCCCGATAGCGGCCGCCGGACTCGTGGGCGTGGGGCACAACCTGCTGCTAGTCATCGCCGTGGGCGCGGTAGTTTCGATACCGGTTCTCATCGCGGGCTATATTTTTGCTAAAACTATCGGCGCAAAAGTGAGCCTAAAGGAGGATCTCGCCGACGTGGGCAAGAGCTACGACGAGATCATCAAAGAGCACGGCAAGCTGCCTTGCGCGTTTTTGAGCTTGGCGCCGATTTTTATGCCGATTTTGCTGATGGCGCTGGGTTCGGTCGTCTCGATACTAAAGCTAAAAGGCTCGTTTGCGAATTTCGTTTTATTTTTGGGTAATCCGATCATCGCGCTTGGCGTGGGCGTGCTATTTGCCGTTATCTTGCTGGCTAAAACGGGCAAGCTGGGCGAATTTAACTTCATGACCAACGAAACGCTAAAGATCGTCGGACCGATCCTTTTCATCACGGCTGCGGGCGGCGTGCTAGGTAACGTCATCGCTAAAGCTGGCTTTGTAGAGTTTATGAAAGCAAACGCCCATCTTATCGGCACTGTTGGTATATTTTTCCCGTTTGTTATCTCTGCTATCATCAAGACCGCTCAGGGCAGCTCGACCGTGGCGCTTACGACTACGGCCTCTATCATGGGGCTTTTCACCGATAGCGGCTCGATGATGAGCGCGCTGGGGCTAACTAGCGAGATGGGCGCGGTGCTAACGGTGATGGCGATCGCTGCGGGCGCAATGACGGTTTCGCACGCTAACGATAGCTACTTCTGGGTCGTTACGAACTTTAGCAAGATGTCGCCGGAGCAGGGCTACAAGACTCAGACGATGCTTACCTTTATAATGGGTATCGTGGGTATGGCGACGGTTTGGGTAGCGTCGCTCGTGTTACTGTAAATTTGACGGCTAAATTTGAGTGCGGTTTCGGCGTGACGAGACTGCACTCTTTACGGTATGAACGGTAAATTTTTAAATTTATCCGCCCAGACCCGCATCTTGAAAATGTTAAATTTGGTTTGGTTAAATTAGCATTGCGCATCAAATTTAATCTTTCTTGTTAAGGGGGAAGGGGCTTGAATTACGGTCTGCTTTGCAGCTCTCAAAGAGAGTGCGTCCTAACAGTAGCAAACGAAGTGCGGCTAAGCACAAGGCAAGCGTAGCGACGCAAAAGAGCTCCCCCGCTCCATCTAATTCCCCAACCCCTACGACGTGAGAGGTTGCTGCACTGCGTGCAGGTTTATGTGGCGCTATCGCGCCGCGCGTTTTTAAATTTGCAATGAAGTCAAATTCGGCTCGCGATTTAAAACTAAATTTGATAAAATCAGACCGTAAAATTTAAGGCGAAGTATTTTGAGATGATTTTTGGGGTTGCGCAGATAAAATTTAGCGTAGGCTGGACAGATAGTCCGCCGAGCTAAATTTTAGCCAGCTCCGCAAAAAGCGCTCAAAAGACAAGCCTTGCCAAAAAGGAAAACAGATGAAAATACTAATAGCAATTGACTCTTTCAAAGGCTCCCTTAGCTCCCTCGAGGCCGGCAACGCCGTAAAAGAGGGTATCAAAGCCCTAGCCGGTGAGATAGACGAGGTGACGGTTAAGCCCATCGCGGACGGCGGCGAGGGTAGCGTGGTGGCGCTAGCAGACGCGCTAGATGGCGAGTTTATCGATGTCATCGTGCAAAATCCTCTCGGCGAAAAAATCCCCGCCAGATACGCGCTAGCAGGCGAGCTGGGCATCCTTGAGATGGCGTCTTCTAGCGGGCTCATGCTGGTGGAAAAAGAGCGCCGAAATCCGATGAAAACGAGTACTTACGGCTTTGGGCAGATGATTTTGCACGCTATTAGCAAGGGCGCGCGTAAATTTATCGTCGGTATCGGCGGTAGCGCGACGAACGACGCAGGCACGGGCATGCTAAGCGCGCTAGGATACGAGTTTTTTGACGAAAACGGCGAGCTGCTCGAGGGCAAAGGCGAAAACCTCATAAAAATCACCAAAATCTCAAACAAAAACGTAGCGCCCGAGCTGCAAGAGTGCGAATTCCTCGTAGCTTGCGACGTGGATAACCCGCTCTTTGGCAAAAACGGCGCGGCCTACGTCTACGGCCCGCAAAAGGGCGCGGACGAGCAGATGGTAAAGGATCTAGACGCTGGCCTCATTAGCTTTGCGAGCGCGACGAGCGAGCACTTTTCGAGCGAATTTTGGAACTTTAAGGGCGCGGGCGCGGCAGGCGGGCTAGGGTACGGGTTTGTGAGCTACCTAAACGCCAAACTAAAGCCCGGCATCGACATCATCATGGAGGAAATCCGCCTCGAAGAGGACGTGAAAAACGCCGATCTAGTCATCACCGGCGAGGGACGACTGGACTTTCAAAGCTCGATGGGCAAGACCCCGACCGGAGTGGCAAAGATCGCCAAAAAATACGGCAAACCCGTCATCGCGCTAGCCGGTAGCGTGTCGCCGTGCGCGGGCGGCTGTAACGAAAACGGCATCGACGCGTTTTTTAGCGTATTAAACGAGCCAGTGAGCCTAGAGGAGGCGATGGATAAGCAAACCGCGACGCGCAATCTCAAAATGACGGCCCAGCAGGCTTTAAGGCTATATTTGCTAGGACGCAAGGGGTAAATTTACGCTTTATTGCGGCGACGGGGCCGGCGAATTTATCGGTTTTCCGGCTTGAGCTTTGTTTGCTCGGTATGATTAGCGAGTCTGAGTGGATGCTTTGCATTTTGCCGCAAATTTACCTTTCGGCGTGGCAGTTTGGCAGATTTTTAAATTTGCAAATTGATCTAGTAAATCAATAAAATTTGCGACAGTAAAAACAAATTTTAGTTTGAGTTTTTGCCGTGCGGATTTTATGCCGAGTCGTAGCGCGAACTTAAATTTACAAAAATCTAGGCTAAAAACGCAAAATTTAACAAGCCAAAGCCCAAAAACAGGCTTTAGGCTTATATTGGGATTATTTTTCTTTGGCTTCGACTTCAATCTCTAGCTCGACTTTGTCAGATAGCGTGATCTCTGAGGTGTCCAGCCCGATCTCAAAGAGCTTGCGTTTCGTCTCGCCCTCTAGGCTAAAGCCGATTTTTTCCTTGCCGTTTTTATCCGCGGTAAAGCCGCCAAGCTCGAATTTTAACACCACGGGCTTAGTGACGCCGTGCATCGTGAGCGTGCCCACGACCTTGCCTTCGGTGTCGCTTTCTTTCTCAAATTTGATCATTTTGTAAGTGATTTTGTCGAATTTTGCCGCGTTAAAAAAATCCGCGCTTCGCAGGTGCTCGTCGCGCTTCTCGTTTTGCGTATTTACCGAGGCGGTCTCGATGGTGGCCTCGAGCGCTTTTAGCTCCTTGGCGTTTTTGTCGTAGTCGATCACGGCGTCAAATTTGCCGAAATTTCCGTTCACTTTCGAGATGCTTAGATGCTTGATCTTAAAGCCGACGCTGCTGTGCGCCGGATCGATCTCATAGACTGCGGCGTTTGCGAAGCCCGCTGCTAGCGCTGCTACTAGCGAAAATTTGATTAGTTTTTTCATTTTTTCTCCTTGCGATTTTAGTTTGAAAGTGTATTTTAAAAAAGTAAATATATAACTTTTTCGCAACATTTTGATATAAATTTGAGTTACTTGGCTTGCCGCCCCAAGATCGAGCGATAAAAACTCAGGCTAAATTTAGCCTAAAATTTCCCCGATAAAAAACAGCGCCGACATCGCAAACGTGCAGAGTGCGACGACCTTTAGCTGCCCGTCGAAGTCGCGACACTCCCGCACTTTCGAGATAAAAAATAGGTGCCAAACAAGCGGCGCAAAGCTCGCTACGTAGAGTAGTTTTACGCCCGGCTCGCCGCGTAAAAGCGAGTAGCATAGCATCATACCAGCTCCGCCCGCGATCAGGGCGTAGTGGTAGCGCTTGGCCGCGCTCAGTCCGATACGCACGGGGATCGTGCGCTTGCCTTTGAGTCCGTCGTTTTGGATGTCGCGCATATTGTTTAGATTTAGCACGGCGGTGCTTAGCATCCCGCACGCGCACGCAGGCAGCAGCAGCGCCGCATCAAGCGATCGTGCGTATAAAAAATACGAGCCCAGCACGCTCAAAAGCCCGAAAAATAAAAACACGAAAACGTCGCCAAGCCCCTTGTAGCCGTATGCGCCGGCGCCTACGGTGTAGCGGATCGCGGCATATATCGACGCACCGCCCAGCGCTAAAAATAGAAGCACGAGATAAAACTGCTCGCCAAACGCCAAAACGCTTAGCGCGAGGCTAGAAAATGCCGAAAGCAGCGCCGTAGCGACGATGACGCGCTTCATCTCGACCGTGCTCATCTGTCCCGTTTGGATCGCGCGGCGCGGCCCCAGTCTGCCCTCGTCGTCGGTGCCCTTTACCGCGTCGCCGTAGTCGTTGGCGTAGTCGCTTAGCACCTGAAATAGCAGCGTCGTAAGCAGCGCCAACGCAAAAATATCCGCCCTAAACGCGCCCGCACCGTATGCCGCACCGCTACCGAGTAACACGCCCGAGACGCTAAGCGGCAGCGATCTAAGGCGAGCGGATGCGTAAAGAGCTTTTGCGGTTATCATTTTTTGCCTTTTATTTTTAAGTTTATACGCCGAATTTACGGCAAATTTGAGCTCAAATTTAGCACCCGAATGCAAAAAATAATATAAATTTGACCCGGATTGCGAGTAAAATTTATAAATTTGACGGTAGTTTGGCGGTTTGGGATATTTGACGTTTTTGGCTTATGAGGGCGGTTTAAATTATAAAACTAATAATTACTTTAAGTTTTTTTGGGATAAAATTAAATTCGTAAATATTACCGATAAGGAGAAAAGATGGAGTTTTTACAGCTTTTATTAGTTTTGGTAGCCGTGATAATCATCATAGCCAAACCGCAAAAAGAAAAGATCGCATTCGGTTTAGTCGTGGTCGCATGGTTGTTTATGGCGTACTTATACGTAGGGCACAAGTCGGGCAATCTGCTCACGGCCATAAACCTATAAGGAGCGCGGCATGAACGAAATCAAAAAAGCAAAATTTTTCTATGCGCTCATGTGCCTGGCTGGATTTTTGATTATCCTTTTGCCGGTGGGTATAGCAAACCTGATCTTTGGCTATGTGCTAAAAGATAGCCCGTGCACGTTATGCTGGGGGCAGCGCGAGGCTATGATTTTTATCGGCGTGATGGCTCTTTTTATCGTTAGATACGGACTAAAGGCTAAATACTTAGCTATGCTGCTCGTGATGACGGGCTTTGGTCTGTGGCAGTCCTTTGCGCACTTCGGTATCCATGCGCACAGAGATCTCGATCAGGGTTTTGGGCTCGCGGTTTTCGGTATCCATACTTATTTTTGGGCCGAGGTGGTGTTTTGGGCGGTCGTGGTGCTGCTAGGGGTTATATTTTTCTTTGCGCCTAAATTTAGCGCTTTTGATGAGGAAATGGGCGGAGAGACGATCAGAAAATTCGGCTCTTTTACTCGCTCGGCCTTTATCGTTTGCGCATTTATAATCGCCTCAAACGTATTTCAAGCTTTCGTTAGCACGGGCATTCCGCCTTATTACGGACAGGGCGATCCGGTGCGCTTTACGCTTGATCCGAAATATATCATCTGGGACGATAGCGGCTACAAAAACCACTGGAAAAAAGTATCGTTTTTGGGCAAAAGAGACGTCGCGGCGCCTGATTACGCCTTTGCCCCGGCCGGCGAAAAGCTGGGAGTGAAATTTGACAACGATCCAAATAACGCTCCGCTAAAGGCCGACGAGAGCCTAAATATCGCGTCTAAAAAAGAGATCGATTTTGCTAAGCCTATAAATTCTCTTGATTTTATAAACGACGAATTCGTCGCTAGCTCGAAATGGGAAGTCTTTTTCATGGATGAAAATTTCAAGGTCGCGAGCGATTTTGAGATCGATCCGTACTTTTCGGCGACGGTCGATCCGATCATCGGCGTGATACCGTTTATGGGCGATAAATACATGCTCATGGGCTCAAACAAGACGCTTTTGAGATTTGCAAAAAATCCTAAGGCGGACGAGGCGCTACAGTATGCCGACTTTATGCGCGGTAATGATAAATTTGAAGGGCAAGGCAAAGGACTTGGACGCGGCAGAATCGACACCGTCAGAGCTAAATTTAACCACGTAGCAAGCATCGCTACCGATGGGACGTATTTTTATCTAGCCACCGTACCTAACAACAAAGACGCGCAGAAGTTCGTCATATCTAAAATTTTACTGAGCGACCGTACGCTTTCGGGCGAATTTACGCCAAAAGCCGCACTCAAAGATGGCAAGAGCCTGGGCGATCTTTACGTCACGTCGATGGCTTACAAAGACGGCCTGCTCTACGCGCTTAGCAAAAATCATAACGTTATCGCGATCATCGATCCAAAAAACGAGGAGATCGTAAAGACGCTTGCTTATCCGAGCGAGATAACAAACGCTAGAAGTATATTCTTTAAAGACGGCGCGATGAATATTTTATCCTATCAGGACGGCAAAAATACGCTTTATCAGCTAAACTAAATTTGGCTGTAAAGTTAAGCGTTTCGGGGCGATTTTTACGATGGATCGCTCCGTCTCCGTTACAGCGTCTGTGCTTAAATTTTTAGCGTAAAAATCCTAGCGTTAGGCGTTAAATTTATCAAATCCAGGCCATTTCTCGCCAAAACTCAATCGCCTTATCATCGCCGGCCTGGACGAATTTAGCTATTTCTTCCGTGCTCGGTACGGCCTTTTTGCTTAGTCGCGTGATATCGATGCTTCCAAGCGCTCTAAAAAATCTCTCAAAATCGCTCGCAACGCGCCTGCCGCAAAGCTCTTCGTCTCCGAGCAGCCACGCATAAATCGCGCCGTCCGCGCAATCAAGCAAAAAAATCCACGGATCGCCCACGGCAAAAACTATCAAATTTGCAGGACGCGTATCGCCGTGCCACCATTTGCCGCCGTATTCGTCGGTGCTGTTTAGCCGCACTAGTTCGCTAGCGTAGTCGCCGCCGGTGCCAAAGCATACGTTGCAAACTTCAAATTCGCCGAAGTTAAATTCGCAAACTAGCCGCGAAAGCGCAAGCGGAAATTTGACGCCTAGAGCTTCTTGCGCATTTTCTAGCGCCCGCGTGGACGCGTCAGCATCGCTTTGTGCTAGCAGCCTCATGCCCGTTATGCCCTCTTGCTCCAGAGGCAGGTAGATCTCGTCTAGCTCGCGAGCGATCTCGTCTAGCTTTAAAAACATATTTTTCTCCGCTTTTAGTTTATCTGAGATTTTTTGTTTCGGTTTTTATGATTTCGCCGTTTTCGCCGTAAAATTTCGTAGTCGCCGCACCAGCTTTTGCGTCGGTTACGACCTCTTTTACGAGCTCGCCTTTTTCGTTAAATTCTTTTTGTATTCTAACCGCTTCGCTAAGCGGCTTGCCGAGCGATAGGCGCTGGTCTATCACACTTTTTAGCTTGCCGCTCGGGTAGAAAAACTCAAAAAGCAGCGGGTCGCCGCCTAGCTGGTATGTGCGGCTATTTAGGCGTCCGCTGTCGTCGTATTTTTCAAAAGTCGTTTCTTTTTTGCCCGTTCGGACGCTAATGAATTCCTTATACGACGGTTTGCCGTCTTTGCGGTATTCGGCTATGTTATTTTCGGTAAAAAAGCCTAAATTTGCGTCGAAGCGTTTGGTTTTTCGGTACAGTTTTAGTACCTCGCCCGCGTCAAAATCCTCCAGCAGCTCCTTTTCTAGCCCGCTCCACAGGCACCTTTCGGCCGTGAACGCAGGCGAGTTTCGGTGCTCTTTCGAGTATACTTCAAGTAGCACCCAGCGCTCGTTTTTGCGGACGACGAGCGAGATTTTTAGTTTCGTAGAGGGATCATCGGGGATCTTGCGCTTGTACCGCTCGTCCGCTTCGTCGATGACGTAGCGATTTAGCTGCGCGCCGTTCGCGTCTAGCCAGGTGACGTAGAGCCTGTTGCGTATTTTGCCGTTTTCGTCCTTTTCGCCGTTGCGCAGGTCGTATTTAAAAAATATCTCATAGGTTGCGATTTGCTCGTCGTTTTGCTGCCGGGGCTCGTAGTTGCCGCCCGCTTGTAGCGAAGTCGCGCAGGTCAAAACGATAAAAAACCTTAATAAATTTTTCATCTATCTCCTTAGGTTTTGCGCTTATGTTGCGGCGGCGACCTTGCGTAAAATTTTGCTATACGTATATTGGCCGCTCATCAAATTTGCCGCGCTTGTCTGTGTAGGCAAATTTGACTTATCGCTTTTGGTCGCTTGCCACGATTTTTACCTTGCCTGCGCCGCTTGAGCGCGTTAGCCTTTTACTTTAAAATCGCAAAGCCGATACCGACTTTATCGGTGTGGCGGTTGTAGTCTATGAGGCTCTCGCCGTATCCCGTGAAGTACTTCACGTAGCCGTAAACGCCGCTCTTGCCAAACGGAAACAGCCAGCCAAGCTCGCCTGCGCCGCGGTTTGTTTTATCAAAATGCAGGTTGTTTCGCACCATCGCCGTAAAGATGTGGCCGCGGTATGGCAGGGCGAAATTTATATCCATGTTGCCGAGGTATTTTTCGATGTCTGGGTTGTCGTCGCTACCCTTGCTCTCAGGGATTCGCGCCCACGCTCGCGGGATCACGACGAGGCTACCTGCGTAAAGTTTGGCCTCGAGATAGACGCGGTTCCACGAGCGAGACTTCTCGCCGCCCTGGCCGTTACTCTCGTGTAAAAGCCCCGCGCGCAGGTAGTCAAGGCTCGGCAGCGCCTCAAATCTCATCGGGACGGTCACGAAAATCTCGGGGCGATAGTTGGTCTCGCGAAACGGCGTAGAGCCCTTAGCCGTCTGCCACCATGAGCTTTGCGAGTAGCCCGCCGAGATCGTTTCGTTCATATCAAACACGTCGTAAAAAAGCGGCTTTTGCAAGCTGATCTGAAAAGCGGTCTCAAATCTACGCCTACCCTCAACGTCGTTAAACGCGTAGGTTGCGGGCAGGAGGTAGTTTAGGTGGTGCATTTTTAGGCCTAAAATTTCATCCACGTCGTACGCCTCGCCGCTTTCAAATTTCGCTGCGGGGCGCTCTTTAGAGGCGATCTTTTGCTCCTCTACGGGCGCGTCCGCTACGCTGTCTGACGGCGCTATCACGGAGCGCTCCATAGCGGCCGTTTCGCCGTCCTCGTTCGTAAATATCGCCTTTTTAGCCGCCAGCTTATAAAGCTGAAGAGCTCTTGTTTTGTCGCCTTCGTACTCAAGCTTTGCGGCGGCTTCGTATAGGCGCTTGGCCTCGTCTTTGGCGGTCGGTTCGGTTAAATTTTCAGCTGGATTTTCTGGCTGCGGGGCTAAATTTTGATTCGTCGTTTCCGCCTGGGCGGCTAGGGCTAAATTTAGCAAAATAGCCAGCAAAACGATAATTTTTTTCATATTTTTCCTTCTTTTAAGGCTTGTTCGTAATCTGCCTGGTAGTTAATGTTAAAAAACTCGTCTTCGCGTGCGAATTTTACGATCTTGCAGCGGCAGTGGCTACGCAAAAGCCCGATCTTGTGCTCGCCTGCGGCAAAAAGCTCGCCCGCGGCGTTCGCTAAGTCCCCGCTAAAAAACCCGCAAAGCGAGTGCGTATGCGACTCGTCTGCGGCGATGACCATGTCGTATTCGCCGGCAAATTTATATAGTTCGCGCACGCACTCTTCACTAACAAAGGGCATGTCGGCCGGGATGATAAAGACGCTTTCGTTTGGGAAATTTTTAAGGATGCTGTAAAGCGCTAGCATCGGAGAAAAGGCGTTTGGGCTCAAATTTACCGTATCTTGCGAGCAAATTTGAGCAAAGCTTGCCTCTGCCCCCTCTTTGTCGCTTGCCTCGGTCAAATTTAAGCGCGAGAACTCCTCTGCGTCGGCGTCTTTGATGAGCGGCAGGGGCGGGTCGAATTTTTCAAATTTGGAGCTAACGAATACGCGCTCGAAAATCTGCCCGAATTTATGCGCTCCGTAGTGCGCGAGCGTGGCAAATCCGCCAAAAGGTAGCAACGTTTTGTCGCGGCCCATTCGCGAGCTTTTGCCTCCGGCTAAGATGACGCATGTTTTCATTTTTTTCCTTAAGCAAAATTATAAGGCTAACTTTAGCTAAAAACGGCTTTGATTTACCAAAATGCGCCTGCCGCACCCCAAAAAATAGTATAATGCGGATTTTAAAGGAGAAAAAATGAGCGAGAAAAATTTACAAATTTTAGGCTGGATAGGCACGTGCCTATCGGTCATTATGTATATTTCCTACATCCCGCAGATAATGGGCAATCTTGAGGGCAACAAAACGCCTTTTATCCAGCCTCTAGCCGCAGCGATAAACTGCACGATCTGGACTAGCTACGGCCTGCTAAAAGCTAAAAGAGACTACCCGCTAGCGGCTGCGAATTTGCCTGGGATAATTTTCGGACTTTTGGCGACGATAACGGCGTTTTAAGAGATAAAGGCTACCAAATTTGCCGATACGGCGAAGTTAAATTTGATATTTTTTGACGAGAGCTTCAGTCGCTCAAATTTGTAAATTTAACTCGAAATTTTACGCACCGAGACCCTGCGTTGTTTGGTGGCGTCTAGCTTTTATGTTAAGGAGGAAGGGGCTTAAATTACGAAGTCGCTCCCTTCCCCCTTAACAATCCCCCAACCCCTACGACGTGAGAGGTTGCTGCACTGCGTATTCAAATTTACGTTTTCACGATGCGGGTCTCGGCGAGTAAAATTTGAATACAAAATTTAAAAATTTGACTTCAAATTTGAACGTAAAACGATAAGGCGCGGTATTTTTTCGCTAGACAAGGCGGAATTTAAATTTTAAGCGTGGGCTAGACAGATAGTCTGCCGAGCTTAAAATTTAAATTTCAACGCCGTATAGCGGAAAAAGACAAGCCGTCAAATTTTAAAGATCACGCGGATCGGCGATTTTGCCTGCCACTGCGCTAGCTGCGGCTACGGCCGAGTTCGCGAGATACACCTCGCTCGTGCGATCGCCCATGCGGCCGACGAAGTTTCTATTGGTCGTGCTCACGCAGCGTTCCCCAACGCCCAAAATCCCCATATATCCGCCCAGGCATGCGCCACACGTTGGGTTTGAGACGACTGCGCCCGCTTCCGCGAAAATATCCATCAGCCCCTCTTTTTGCGCTTGCAAGGCGATCTTTTGCGTTGCAGGCGTGATGATGAGGCGGGTTTTACGCGCTACCTTGCGGCCTTTTAGGATCTCGGCCGCGATGCGTAGATCGCTTAGCCTGCCGTTTGTGCAGCTACCGATAAAGGCCTGATCGATGGCGATATCGTCTTTCACCGCTTCGCGCACGCTCTTGCCGTTGCTAGGTAGAAACGGATAGGCGATCACGGGGTCGAGCTTGCTAACGTCGATCTCTAAAATTTGCTCGTAGTTCGCGCCCTCGTCGGAGTAGTGCAGCTTCGGCTCGGCGCGTAAATTTTTACCCTTTAAAAACTCTTTCGTGGTTTCATCGACCGCGATGATACCGCTTTTGCCGCCGGCCTCGATCGCCATGTTGCACATACTAAAACGTCCGTCCATGTCGAGGCTATCTATCGTCTCGCCCGTAAACTCCAGCGCCTTATACAGCGCGCCGTCTACGCCGATGCGGCGGATGATCTCTAAGATGAGGTCCTTGCCGTAGACGTGGCGGTCAAGTTTGCCGCGAAAGATCACTTTGATAGTCGGCGGCACTTTAAACCAGTTTTTACCCGTTATCATCGCGTAGGCTAGATCGGTGCTGCCCATACCCGTGGCAAAGGCTCCCAGCGCGCCGTGCGTACAGGTGTGGCTATCGGCGCCGATGATGACGTCGCCCGGCACCACAAGGCCTTTTTCCGGCAAAAGCGCGTGCTCGATGCCCATGTCCTTTTCGTCGAAATAATTTTTCAAATCGTGCTTATACGCAAAATCGCGGCTGATTTTAGCTTGGTTGGCGCTTAGGATGTCTTTTGCCGGGATGTAGTGGTCCATCACGACGCTAAAGCCGTCCGGATTAGCAAGCTTCGTCGCGCCGCTTCGCTCAAACTGCTTGATGGAGATAGGAGTCGTGATGTCGTTGCCGATGACCATGTCGATGTCGCTTTCGATGATCTCGCCCGCGAAAACCTCGCGCCCTACGTGCTCGCTGAAAATCTTTTCGGTGATGGTTTGCTTTGAGTTTTGCATAAATTTTCCTTTTTTGCGGATGCCGCGCGTTTTTAAAATTTAGCGATTTTAGCGAAAAATGGATAAAAAGAGATTGAGATTAAAATTTGAGCGTTGCAAATACGAACCCGGTTTGGCTAAATAGCGAAGTACGCCGCGGATTTAAAACCGAATTCGGCGTTTTCAAGTGCGGGTTTTGGCGAGTCAAATTTGAAGCGGAAATTTGCAAATTTGATTAAATTTGACTTCAAATTCGAGCGTAAAACGATAAGGCGAAGTATCGCGAGATGATTTTTCGAGTTTTCTGCTTCGCAAGCTCGCAGCTGCAAGCAGAAGAAGCAAAATTGAGCGTGCGCTAGGCATATAGCCTGCGGAGCGAAAATTTTGCGAAATCTCAAAAAAGCACTCGCGAGACGAGCCGCTTAAATTTTAAAATTTAACGCTAACAGTCAGCGTAAACTGCCTCGCATACCCCGGCTGTATCGGTATGATATTAGCCTGCGTGCCGGTCGATGAGGACGTATAATAAAGCTTGTCGGTCAAGTTTTTGACGTTAAACGAGAAATTCGTCTCGTAGCCCGCGATCTTGGTATCGTAGCTGATAAATGCGTCGTAAACGACCGCGTCGTCCATCTTAAAGCCCGTTCCCGCAGGTACGGCCGGTAGATTCGTCCTCATATAGTATGTGTACCATGAGCCAAAATACCTCGCCCCGCCGCCGATCCTTAGGCCTTTTGCGCCTAGGCGGCTAAAGTCGTAGTTGGCAAAGAAGCTGGCTTGGTGCTTAGGCGTGGCTTCTAGCGGTTTGCCCACTAGCACTGCAAACGCGCCGCTATCCTTGCGCACCTCGGTTTTAGTGTATGCGTAGCTAGCGCCTAGACTCAGCCCTTGCGTCACGCGGCCGTTAAAGTCAAACTCAAAGCCTCTCGAGCGCGCCTCGCCCACGGGCGTACTTACGCTATTTACGGTGCGCATGATGTTTTTCTTGTTGATGTTAAAGACCGCCGCGCTAGCCGTTATGCTGTCGTTTTGAAATTTAGTTCCCAGCTCGACACTTTTGCCTTCTTCGGGCTTTATGTCGCCGATGTCGTCGCCGCTGATCGCCATTTGCGGGCTAAAGCTTTGCGCGTAGTTGGTATAAACAGACCACTCCGGCGTTAGCAGGTATAAAAGCCCCGTCTGCCACGTAAATTTGCCGTCTTGCTGATCGGTGGTGTTTGGTCCGCTAGTCGTGCCGCGCGCGACTTGGTTGTAGTACTCGTATCTAACGCCCAAAGAATAGATCAAATTTTCGGTCAAATTTATACTATCTTGCGCGTAAAATCCGATCGTTCTTAGCTTTTGATACTGGATGCCGGAGGCTCGGTCGGACGGATAGGCGACCGTGCC
>CAUQOI010000019.1:0-23527 GCA_963519525.1 uncultured Campylobacter sp. | reverse complement strand
TACCTTTATTACTCTTGGCGTCTTTGGGCGTCCTCCTTAGATTAAATTTATTTTATCTAGTGTTATTATAGGACTTAACTTTAAAGAATAAGCTTAAATAAAGGTGTAATTTGGAATTTATTAGTAATATTTAAAGATTTATTTAGCCTCAAAACGTGACTATATCGGGCTAGGGGTGGAATGAAAATAAAATCGAATTTTATGCGGTTGGATTTGGGTTGTGGTATAAATTTTAGGCGGTTGAGCCGCCTAAAATTTAGTTAAGCCAGCTTAGTCGCGTCTATGATGTTTAGATCAAGGCCTAGCTGTTCGTTGTTGAGCCCGAGTGCAAGGCCCACGAGCTGCGAAAGGTGGATGATAGGCTTTCTCACGTCCGAGTTTTGCGCGTCTTGATAGCGCTCCTGATAGATGTCAAGCTGCATCTGGCAAAGCGGACAAGGCGTTACAACACAGTCGGCACCGTTTTTATCGGCATTGCCCACGATCTGGCTGGACATCTTTTGTACCGATTTTACCGCAGGATAGCTCGCGTGAAATCCACAGCAGTCAAGCCTCTTTTCAAAAGGCACGATCTTTGCGCCAATGGCTTCTACGACAGTTTCAAAGCTATTTGGGTTGGTTGAGCTCTCTTTAACCAGCTCTTTTTCGGGGCGCAGGCTGTGGCAACCGTAAAATAATGCGACCTTTAAATTTGAAAGTGGCTTTATGACCTTGGCTTTTAGGGTTTCGATATTTTGATAAAGCACCCAAAGCAGGCTCGTTATCTCGCTCGTGCCTTGATACTGCATATTTCCTTCTTTTAAAAAGGTATTTATGCGCTCTTTTGCACCTTTATCTAGTGCATTTTTGGCCTTTGTGAGCGTAAGCATACAGGTGGAGCAGGTGGTGAGCACCGGCATATTCATCTGCTCGGCTAGAGCGATATTTCTAGCGTTTGCGACTAGCGCGGCCATCGGATCTATACACTGAGCTTGAGAGGCTCCACAGCAGCTCCAGCCTTTTATCTCGTGTAGTTTGATACCAAGGATCGGCGCGATCGCCTCGAGCGACATCTTGGATTCTTTTGCTGCTTGACTTAGGACGCAGCCAGGGAAAAATGCAAATTCGTTTTGTGCGCTCATCTCTTACTCCTTGCTCGCGGCGCGCGCGGCTTTTATCATTTTTACTAGGTCTTCGTGGCCTTCGATCTCATCGCCCTCAAATATATGCAGCGGATTCATCTTGCCAGCGCCCATTAAGTTAAAGGCGATGTCCATCTTGCCCATATTTTTGATGACGCCCTCGGAGCGAAGCGCGAGTTTGATCTCGTTTAGTCGCCCGGTGCCCTCTACGATATCGGTTAAAAACGCCGTCGCGTGTCCCGGTCCTTCGCCCTCGTCAAGACCGTTTGCTACGGCTTTAACGCGTAAATTTGCGATATCGCTAAACGAGCTTATACCCTTTGGACAGCGATCGGCGCACTCTTGGCAGTGCACGCAGTTCCATAGCCCGTTCATGACGGAAGGTTTTACGTGTATCATCGGGTCTTTTGAGCGAGAGTCGGCCGCGGCGCGGTATGCGTGAGTAAATACGAACGGCTGCATATAGTCGCTAGCGTCCGCTTCTAGTTTGTTGCACTCGGACGCGCAGCAACCGCATAGGATGCAATCCCACTGCTTTTTGATACGATTTACTTCCTCTTGAGTCTGCTTACAGCCGTGTTTGTTTGAAAATGCCTCTTGCGGCGTGATGGTCGGTTTTATCTTGCGTAAATTTTCTATACTCGGCTCCCAGTCCACGACTAGATCGGAGATCACTCTAAAGTTATTTAGAGGCGAGATAGTCATGGAGCTAGGATTTTTATACTCATCTAGTAGCTCCTCCATCTTGGTATCGCAGGCGAGATAGGAGTGGCCGTTTACTCTCACCGCGCAAGCACCGCATATCGCCATGCGGCAAGCAGCGGTAAAATTTAGCGTGATGTCTTGCATGCGTTTGATGTGCTGTAGCAGACTTAGTAGCGTCTGACCTTTTACTTCGTCCATGCTAAGCTCGTAGGCTTGTTTATATTTTTGCTGCCCGTCGAAACGGTCGATGATAAATTTCATTAGTATTTCCTCTCTTCGACTGGATATTTCGTGATGACGACGTCTTTGTAGCTAAGCTGCGGTTTGCCGTCAACTAGCGTAACGATGCTGTGTTTTAAGAAATTTACGTCGTCGCGCTTCGGGTAGTCCTCTCTGGTGTGAGCGCCGCGGCTCTCGTTGCGATTTAGCGCTCCTAGGCACGCACAGCGCGCTAGCAGGATGAGATTTCCCAGCTCCAGATAGTCCGTGATCGCGGTGTTGTAGATAGGATTTGGATTTGGGATCTTTAGTGCGTCGTATCTAGCCTGTATCTCTTCGAGCTTGATTTGTAGAGCTTCTAGTTTTTCTTTCGTTCTAAAGATACCCATATTGTCCCAATTTTGTTTGCCTAGCTCTTCTCGCAGATCATACATCTCGTTTGACGTGCCACCGCCACTGGTTAGCTCTTTAAATTTAACTCTCCATTTTGCCGCTAGTTCGGCGCTATGTTTGCCGGAACCAAAGCCCGTTCTCTTTGATGCGTATTCGCCTGCTCCTTCGCCAGCTAGTTTGCCTGTTACCGCGGCGTCGGTTAGGCTGTTTCCGCCTAGACGGTTTGCGCCGTGGATAGATGCGCACGACGTCTCTCCCGCAGCAAAAAGCCCAGACAAATGCGTGCTCATATCGTCAAATTTGGCTATCTCTATACCGCCCATCGAGTAGTGTGCGGTCGGGCGGATTTTTATCGGTTCTTTAACTAGGTCCATATTTTCAAAAAGTAGTCCGACGTGGCGGATCTGCGGTAGCTCGTGCATGATCTTTTCCTCGCCTAGATGTGTGACATCAAGCAGTACGTAAGATCCCATACCCTCGCCGTAGCCGCGTCCCTCGCGGATCTCGGTCTCTATCGAGCGAGCTACGATGTCGCGCGGAGCTAGTTCCATTTTTTTAGAGTATCTAGACATAAAGCGCTCGCCTTGATTGTTTATCAACTTGCCTCCTAGTCCGCGCGCTGCCTCCGTGATAAGCGCGCCGCCGTTTGCTACTCCGGTAGGGTGAAACTGAAGCATCTCCGGGTCTTTAAAAGCTACGCCTGCTCTAAGAGCGGCTGCGATACCGTCGCCAGAAGCGTTAAAAGGCGTAGAAGTTCGGTTAAAAAATACTCTCGTATAGCCGCCGGTAGCCAAAACCACGGCTTTTGCGAGCACCGGCACTACGTCGCCAGTTTGCATATCTCTTAGCACCACACCCTCGCATACGCCGTTATCCATACCGATATCTAGCAGGTAGTGATCGAGTAGAAATTTGACCCCAGTCGTGATCGCCTCGTCAAGGCAAGTATGCATCATAATAGAGCCCGTTTTATCCGCGGCATAGTTGCAGCGCTCAAATTTAGCCCCGCCCGCAAAACGGCGAGCTACGGTACTATCTTTTTGTCTATTAAACGGCATGCCGGCGTAGTCAAGCTCGTGGATGGCCTCGGTGGCCTTTTCGACAAATTTGATGATCGCGTCTTGATCGCCCAAAAAGTCGCTGCCTTTAACCGTGTCGTATGCATGAAGCTCGTGGCTGTCGCCGTGCTCAAAGTCTATGACGCCGTTTATACCGCCTTCGGCCATACAGGTGGCGTTTCTTGACGGCATACCTTTATTTACGACAACGACGGTTAAATTTGGATATTTTTTCCTTACGGCTACGGCAGCTCTTAGTCCGGCACCGCCGGAGCCCACGATCAGTACGTCGCAAGATGGAAGCCCGGCTTTGTTTCCGCTTTCTTTTTTGTCTGCGGAAACGCTAGCGCTCTCGCAGCCGCTAAGTGCTAAGGCTCCCGCGCCGATACAGGCCGTTTGCAGAAAGTCTCTTCTGCTAAATTTTTGTTCGCTCATTGATTTTCCTTTGAACTTTGAATTTTACTCGCAAAGTCGCATTTTTGCGCTCTGCACGCCTTTTATCCTCTGGCCCAGGTCTTACGTTTTCTGGCCTCCTTATTATTCGCTTAAATATTATATGTAACTTTTTAAATTAATTTCAGGATATTAACGCAAATTTTAATATAAGTCAAATATTATTTTATATATAATATGATAATTTTAATATTATGACAAAAGGCATAAAGTATGAATTTAAGGCAAATGGAGCTGGTTTTAAAAGTAGCTAGCGAAAAAAGCTTCACAAAAGCGGCAAATGCGCTCAAAGTCCCGCAGCCATCGCTATCGCAAAGCATTTTAAATTTAGAAAAAGAGATCGGCATGCCGCTTTTTAACCGCGAAACAAATCCCGTTTCACTCACAAACGCGGGCGAAATTTATCTATCTAAAGCAAAACTCGTTTTTGACGTACTAGAAGACTTAAATATCGAATTAAGCGAGCTTGGCGGCGCAAAAAAAGGCAAGATTCGCATCGGATTTTCTCAAAACGGATACAACATGATCCCCGAGGCTTTGCCTAAATTTTGCAAAAGATTTAGCGGCGCGAACATAAAAGTCATGCAAATTTTCTCCACTCTAAAAATAAGAAAAATGATTATAGACGACGAGCTTGATATCGGTATGCTAATAATGCCTATCGACACTAATGGCCTAAAATGCGAGGTTATTAAGACGCAGGATATGTTTTTAGTGCTGCCGGCGCTACACCCATTCTCTCTCAAATATAAAAATCAGGACGCTAAAATTTCGCTAAAAGAGCTAAAAAACGAAAAATTTGTCTTGCCCAAAGAGAGCCAAAGAAGCCGTGCGGAGATTGATTTGGCGTTTAAAAAGGCGGGCTTTACGCCTAAAATTTTCTGCGAAACCGAGACCTTTGATATCGCAAACTCCATCGTGGCGTCCGGATACGGCGCGTGCTTTACGATACCGCAGTTTATCAAAGAGGACAAGGCCGATAAGGTGCGGTTTTTTGACATCGGCGAGCCGACGCTTGCTAAGACGCTGATTTTGGCCTATAAAGAGGATAAAAAGCTGTCAAAACTAGCGCAGGAATTTATTAAGATAGCAAAAGAAAGCTAAGTAAAATTTGCGCGTTTTTGATTTTTAGCTTTCAATTTAATGCATAAAGCAAGAAATTTGGAAACAACGTGAGAGAGGAAGATGTTGCGTTAAATTCTGTATTTACCAACAGGAGTCGCTGTGATCTATTTTGATAGACGGGTTAAATTTGAGCTAAAGCCGGCGTCAAATTTATTTAGGCGACGGTAAAATAAATTTGATAAAATTTGATTTTAAAGAACGTGGTTTTTACGACTAGCGCTGAAAATGGTAGGGTTTTGCAAAATAAACGTAGCGTTCTAAATTTGGCAATAAAAACAGGATAAAAGCGCAGTAAATCAAAATAAATTCAACGGTTAGGCAAAATTTGTAGGAAAAAGCGGCAAATTTGATAGGTTTGCCGCCTAAAAATTAAATTTAGCCTAGTCTTTTGTTTAAAATTTGAGAAAATCCCCATAGGTGTTTAGCTTGTGCGAGTTCGGTTTTTTCGAGTTTTGCTACCATCATCTCTTCGTTTTTGCCTAGTCGCGAAACCACCTCGCCAAAGGGGCTAATGAGCATCGAATCGCCGTAAAAGCTCCACTGCTCGCCGCTAGCGGCCTTGTGATTGCCGACTCGGTTTACGCGTAAAACATAGACGTTGTTTGTAAAGGCTCGGGTCTTTAGTAGCTCCTCCCAGCGCGTCTCGCTAAAAAACGTGCATGCGGTGGGAACTACGACGGCATCGACTTTTTTGCGCGCCATATATGCCCACGCCGCGTCAAAATGGGCCTCAAAGCCAAACATCACGCCGATTTTAAATTTCTCATAGCTAAAGACGGGCAAATTTAGCTCGCCCTTATCTTTGTTGGTAAAAAATTTCGCCTCGTTCCAGTGCGGGTAGGGTATCAAGATCTGCTGTTCGTAAAAGCGCGAGGACGCTGGGCTAAATCTCGCCGCGACCTTGACGAAGCCTTTGCCTTTGGGTAGTACGAGCGGGGCTAGGATTTCTAGATTGTATTTTTGCGCCATCGCGGCAAGCGCGTGTTTTTTGCGCTCGCTTTGCTCCTTAATGAGGCTTTTTGGCATAAGCTCTAGCTCTTTAAAAAAGCTGTTTAGCACGTACTCTCCGAGCACCACGAGCCTAGCGCCCTCGTCGGCGCAAATCCTAAAATAATAATCTAACCTCGACTCGCTCATGGGTTGGGTCGGCAGCTGTAAGGCGCAAACGGCTGCGGTCGCGTTATTCATCGTCTGCGTCCTTCACCACTAGCTTTGCGTTTTGCAGGATTTTATCTGCCTCCTCGAGCAGCTTTTTGCCCTCTTTGTGCAGCTTGACGCTTTGCTCTATGCTTAAATTTTCGTCGCCGAGCTGTTTTAAAATTTCATTTGCTTTGGCGAGTTTGCTTTCAAAATCCTCGCTTAAATTTTCACTCATCTAAAACCTTTTTTATGATTTTTTCAAATTTATCCACTTCGACCAAAAACGCGTCGTGGCCGTAGTCGCTGTCTATCTCGTAGTAGTCGCACGCCTTGCCGATGTCGCGTAGCGTCTCGTGCATCTCGCGCATGCAGCTTGGCGGAAATAGCATATCGCCGCTAAATGCAACCAGCGTAACTCTGGCGCAAATAGGCAAAAGAGCGTGTGCGAGGTCGTCGTAGTGGCGCGTGCAGTCAAAGATATTCATCATCTTTACGATGTAAAGGTAGCTCAGCGGGTCAAAACGCTTAGGAAAGCCGTGGCCGTTATACTCCATATAGCGATCGACCTGAAACCGCCCCGTAAGCTCGTAAAGACCGTCGGTTTCGACGTAGTTGCGGCCGAATTTGGAGTCCATGGAGCTAGGCGAAAGAAAGCTGATGTGCCCTGCCATACGCCCTAGCGCCATGCCGGTTAGCCCCTGCGCGGCGATGTCGTTTTCGTCGTATTGGCCGTCTTTGAAGCCCGGATCGCGCAGGATGCCCTCGATCGCGATTTTGTTAAACGCTATCGCCCAAGCCTTGCTCTGATAGGTGCTGGCTAGGATGATGACGTTTCTAGCAAAATTTGGAAACTCGATCGCAAAGCAAAGTGCTTGCATACCGCCTAGGCTGCCGCCCACGACCGCATGCGCTCGCTCGATACCTAAGTGCTCAAAAAGCCTCATCTGCGCTTTTACGACGTCGCTGATGGTTAGCACCGGAAAACGCAAACGATACTGCTTGCCCGTGCTTTTTTCGATACTGAGCGGATTTGTCGAACCGAAATTTGAGCCGAGGATATTTACGCAGATGACGAAAAATTTGCTCGTATCTATGCCCTTGCCATCGCCCACTAGCGCGTCCCACCAGCCGAATTTCTGCTCGTTTTCGTATCTGCCTGCGGCATGGTGGCTGCCAGTTAGCGCGTGGCAAACGACTATGGCGTTGCTTTTATTCTCGTTTAGCTCACCGTAAGTTTCGTAAGCAAGCTCAAATTCGGGTAAAATTCGGCCGCTCTCCAGATAGAGCGGCTCATTAAATTCTACTTTGCCGGTTTTTAAATTTAGCACTAATTGACTTTGTAGTTAGGGGCTTCTTGCGTTATAACGACGTCGTGGACGTGGCTCTCTTTTAGTCCGGCGCTCGTGATCTCGACGAACTGGGCTTTTTCCTGAAGCGTTTTGATGTCTTTTGAGCCCATATAGCCCATCGCGCTTCGTAGGCCGCCCACTAGCTGGTGCACGACCTCTTTTATGCTACCCGCAAACGGTACGCGGCCCTCGATGCCTTCTGGCACGAGCTTGTCTTGAGCGGTGCCTTCTTGGAAATACCTATCGCTGCTACCTTTCGTCATAGCGCCGATACTTCCCATACCGCGGTAGACTTTGTACTGGCGTCCTTGGAATGTTATCACCTCGCCCGGAGTCTCCTCGCAGCCCGCTAGCAAGCTACCCGCCATCACGCAGCTAGCGCCTGCGGCTAGGGCCTTGGCTACGTCGCCCGAGTACTTTAGTCCGCCGTCTGCGATGACCGGGATGCCGTATTTCGCAGCCTCGGCCGAGCAGCTATCGACGGCGAAAATTTGAGGTACGCCAACGCCCGCTACTACGCGAGTGGTGCAGATAGAGCCCGGTCCTATGCCTACCTTGATACCGTCTGCGCCTGCTTCCGCTAGGTCTTTGACGGCAGCCGGGTTTGCGATATTTCCAGCGACGACGTCCACTTTTAGCTCGGCTTTGACCTGTCTTAGCGTATCTAGTACACCTTTTGAGTGGCCGTGGGCGGAGTCGATGACGATGACGTCAACGCCGGCTTCAGCTAGGGCTTTTGCCCTATCCATTTGCCCGACGCCGATGGCCGCCGCTACGCGGAGCCTGCCGTATGCGTCTTTGTTTGCGTTTGGATACTCTTTGCGTTTTTTTAGATCTTTTATGGTTATGAGGCCCTCTAGATGGCCGTCTTTATCGACGATAGGTAGCTTTTCTACGCGGTTTTGAGAGAAAATTTTCTCCGCGTCGTCTAGCGTGCAGCCCTTTGGAGCGGTGATTAGCGGGGCTTTGGTCATCCTATCTTTTACGAGGACGCTTCTGTCGTTTTCAAATCTCAAATCGCGGTTGGTTAGGATTCCTATCAGTTTATTTTCCTCGTCCACGACCGGAACGCCCGAGATGTGCAGATCCGCCATCATATCAAGCGCCACGCCTACGCTGGCGTTTGGCGAGATGGAGATAGGGTCGATGATCACGCCGCTTTCGCTTTTTTTCACGCGGCGGACCTCTTTGACCTGGCTTTGTATGTCCATATTTTTATGTATGACGCCGATACCGCCCAAGCGCGCCATCATGATCGCCGCGCGGTGCTCGGTGACGGTGTCCATCGCAGCCGATACGATCGGTATGTTTAGCTCCACGTTTTTGCTAAAGCGCGTTTTTATATCGACTTGTTTAGGCAAAATTTCGGAGTACTGCGGGACGAGCAAAACGTCGTCAAAGGTGAGAGCCTTCGTAACTATCTTCATGCGTTTATCCTTTTATAGAGTTTTCTAAACTAAGCGCGCCTTCTAGCAGCGTTTTTTCGTCCCACGCCTTTGCGATGAGCTGAGCCGAGGCGTTTAGGCCGTCAGCGTCCTTGGCTACCGGAACCGAGATGGCGGGTAGGCCGGCTAAATTTACGCTGATCGTATAGATGTCTGATAGATAGGAGTCTAGCGGGTTTTTTAGCTCGCCGAATTTATACGCCGTGCTAGGGGCGACCGGCATCAAAATAAGGTCGCATTCGCTCAAAATTCGCTCATATTTGGCTTTAGTGTAAGCGCGAGCTTTTTGCGCTTTGATGTAGTATGCGTCGTAGTAGCCGCTGCTAAGCACGAAAGTGCCGAGTAAAATTCGCTTTTTTACCTCTTCGCCAAATCCCTCCGAGCGGGAGTTGATGTAGAGCTCTTTTAAATTTTTGGCCTCTGCTCTGCGTCCGTATCTTATACCGTCGAAGCGGCTGAGATTTGCGCTTGCTTCGGCCGTGGCGATGATATAGTAGGTAGCGATATCGCATTTTGAGTTTTCTAAATTTTTATAGATTATTTTGTGGCCTACGGCTTTTAAAATATCGACCGCTTTTAAAAGCGCTTTTTTGGTCTCTTCCGAGGCTTCGTTTATGTAGTTTTCGATGACGCAGATCGTGAGTTTTTTATCCGCATTTAGCTTGTCTGCTACGCTCTCAAATTTTATATCCGCGCTCGTGCTATCCTTGTCGTCGTGTCCCGCGATAATATCGTATAGGATCGCGGCATCCTCGACGTTTTGCGTTATCGGACCGATCTGATCTAGCGAACTAGAGTATGAGCCCAGGCCGTAGCGGCTCACGCGTCCGTAGGTTGGCTTTAGTCCCACGCAGCCGCAAAATGCCGCAGGCTGGCGTATCGAGCCACCTGTATCGCTTCCTAGAGCAGCCACGGCTAGTCCCGCACCCACTGCGGCGGCCGATCCGCCCGAGCTACCGCCCGCTACTCGCTCGCGGTTTAGAGGATTTAGCGTTTTGCCGTAGTAGCTGTTTTCGGTCGTATTACCCATGGCGAATTCGTCCATATTTGTACGGCCAAACGGCGCTAAGCCCGCTGCTAGCAGCTTTTCTATAACCGTCGCGTTATATGGCGCGATATAGCCTTGTAAAATTTTAGACGCGCTCGTTACGCTCCAGCCTTTTACTTGGATGTTGTCTTTGATAGCGATCGGCACGCCCGCGCCCAGTTTGTCAAGCGGCAAATCTGCCAACTGCTCGACGTAGGCGCCAAGCTCTCTATCTGCGAAAATTTTCTTTTCCAGCTCGTTTCTAAGCTCGGCTACTTCGCCGGCGCTTAGCTTTAGAGCCTCTTTTAAAGTTATCATTTTTTATCCTTAAATTTTATTACCGCTACGATACCTGCGGCTGTGACCGCGAGGATGGCCGCGATGGTTGCCGCGACGAACCAAGCGGAGATGGGCTCAAACATTTTTTAGTACCTTTTCGCATCTCGGGCATGTTTCGCCGTCGTGCTTAGCGGTAAATTTCCAACATCTCGGGCATTTGTGACGCGTCGATAAAACGAGTTTAAATTTATCGTTGCCGACGTCAAATTCAGCCAGGCTGTCGCTGCCGTCTAGGCTCTGGACGTCGCTAACCATATACCAGTCGCTGATCTCGTTTATGTCTTCGCTTAGGATCAAATTTGAGCTGGTTTGCAGCACTAGCTCGAGGGTCGATTTTATCTTTTTGTCTTTTTTGAGCACGTCGATTAGCTCGAAAAACTTCTCGCGGCTAGCAACTAGCAGCTCGTCGTCTACGTTAAACTCAAAATCTAGCGGCGCATATTCTAGATCAAATGCGTCCGCCGCGCCGTTTTTGATGATCTTAGGCGCATAGTCCATCGCCTCGTCCACGGTGTAGGTTAGAGTCGGAGCGATGAGCGGTAGGAGCGCTCTTGTGATTAGCGCCATCGCGCTTTGAGCCGAGCGGCGCGTATCGCTGTCTTTGGCGTCGCAGTATAGGCGGTCTTTACAGATATCAAGGTATATGCCGCTTAAATCAGCGCTTAAGAAATTCATTAGCAGGCTAAAGCCCTTTGAAAAATCGTAATTTCTAAACGCCGCTTCGGCCTCGTCGAATGCTTTTTTCGCGCGGCTTAGTATCCAGCGGTCTAGGATGTTGAAATTTGATGTTTCGATATCTTCTAGGTCGTTTACGTTGGCTAGTAAAAATCTTATCGTATTGCGTATTTTTCGGTATTGTTCGCTTACTTGTTTTAGGATGTTTTCGCTGATTTTTAGGTCGCTGGAGTAGTCGCTAAGCGCAACCCAAAGGCGTAAAATTTCTACGCCGTAGGTTTTAGCGACGTCCGCCGGAGCTACGACGTTGCCCTTGCTTTTACTCATCTTTTGACCGTTTTCATCGACGGTAAAGCCGTGCGTGAGCACGCTTCTATACGGCGCTCGTCCTTGCGCGGCGCAGCTTAGCAGTAGCGAGCTTTGGAACCAGCCTCTGTGCTGATCGCTACCCTCTAGATACATATCCGCAGGATAGCTACCCGCATCGTAGTCGCCGCTTTTTAGTACCGCAGCCCACGTCGAGCCGCTATCAAACCAGACGTCTAGGATGTCCATCACTTTTTCTAAATTTTGCGGATCATATTTGCAGTTTGCTGGCAAGAGATCCTTTATCTCGCTGTCCCACCACGCATCCGCACCTTTTTGCTCAAATATCGCCGCGACGTTATCTAAAATTTCATCGTCAAATATCGGCTCTTTTGTATCCTTGCGTCTAAAAAATGCTATCGGCACGCCCCAGTCGCGTTGGCGCGAGATGCACCAGTCGGGACGATTTTCTATCATCGAGCCTATCCTTTTTACGCCGCTTGCAGGGTAAAATTTGACGTTTTCTAGCTCTTTTAGCGCGACTTCTCGTAGCGTTTTGCCCTCGATTTTCGGCTCGTCCATCGCGATAAACCACTGCTTGGTAGCGCGGTAGATAACCGGCTTATGCGTCCTCCAGCAAAACGGATACGAGTGGACGAATTTACTAACTTTTAGCAAATTTAAGCCTAGAAGCTCTAAAATTTTCTCGTTGGCTTTAAAGATATGCATGCCGATTAGCTCGTCTACTACGTCATCGGGAAATAACTTTTTCGCCTTTAGCGTCTCGTCGTACAGACCGCCTTCATCGACGGGCATGATGACTTCGATGCCGTATTTTAGGCTCACGTGATAGTCGTCCTCGCCGTGACCGGGTGCGGTATGTACTAGGCCGGTACCGCCGTCCATCGTGACGTGATCGCCTAGGATAAATAGCGATTTTCTGCCGTTTAGCGGATTAACCGCGTGCAGGTTTTCAAGCTCGGCCGCGGCAAATTCTTTTAAAATTTCGCCCTTAGTTAGTCCCTCTTTTTCTAGCTCGCTTAGCATCTCTTTGGCAAATATCAAATTTTCAGCCGTTAAAACGTAAATTTCGCTCGGGTTTAGCGAGATGGCTTGGTTTGCCGGCAGCGTCCAAGGCGTGGTCGTCCAGATGACCGCGCGAGCGTCTTTTGCGCCGATTTTTGCGGCGGCTTCCTCGTCTAGCTTAAACGCGACGTAGATGCTGTAGTCTTCTTTGTCCTCGTACTCGACCTCGGCTTCGGCTAGAGCGCTTCTAGCCGCCCAGCTCCAGTACACCGGCTTGCTTCGCTCGATCAAAAGTCCGCGTTTGGCGACCTTGCAAAGCGTTTTGTAAATTTCGGCTTCAAATTTAAATTTCATCGTCAGATACGGGTCGTCCCAGTCGCTGGCGACGCCTAGCTGTTTAAAGCTCTCCTTTTGTACCTCGATAAACTCTCTGGCGTGTTCGCGGCAAAGCTCGCGGATTTGCGTTTTGCTGAGGCTTTTTTTCTTATCGCCCAGTTTTACCTCGACTTGCTGCTCGATTGGTAGTCCGTGGCAGTCCCAGCCCGGCGTAAATCTCACGTTTTCGCCGAAAAAGTAGTGCGTTTTTAAGATGATGTCTTTTAGGGTTTTGTTTAGCGCGTGTCCGATGTGGATGTTGCCGTTAGCGTAGGGAGGGCCGTCGTGCAGAGTGAAGCTTTTGGCGGCTTTTTGCCTTTTAGCTTTCATTTTTTCGTAGATTTTTCTATCGTCAAACCACGATTTTAAGCATTTGGGTTCGTTTTCCGGCAGGTTGCCGCGCATGGGAAATTCGGTGTTTGGAAGCAATAATGTATCTTTGTAATCCATAGGTTCGCCTTGAAGTAAAAAATTGGTAGATTTTATCCAAACGGCGATTAAATGCTACTGAAAAAACGCTATTTTAAGCTAAATTTATGTAAGATGTTTTCGGTTTTTAAAGGAGAAAACAGTGAAAAACGCACTACTGATCATCGGCGAAGATATCGGCGTAAACGCGCCTTTTTTGGATTATATTTTTTGCGCTTACAAGCGGCATTTCGGCGAGCTGGGCGAGTTTAGGTTCGTTAGCAAAAGCGACAAGGAGTTGCCGTTTATCATCGAGCACCTTTGCGCGCGCTCGGATAGTCTTTGTATCTACGCATCGAGTCAAAACTGCTCCGTCGCGGCTAAAATTTTAGCCACTTTAAGCGGCGATATTTTGGAGCTCAAATCCCCGCAAATGCTAGCTCCTAGCAGGGCTGAGAAATTTAGCGACGATGGATTTTTAATTAAACTAAATCAAACTTACGTAAATTTACTAAAGGCCGACGCGAATCAAAAATTGCCTGCTATCGAGATCAAAACGCAGCGAGATTTCGGCTATTTTCACCTGGTCGATATCGACGAGGAGAGCGCGAAAATCCTGCTCGAACCGCTAGCAAAAACCTATGAAGTGCAGATTTATTCGTCTCAAATTTTATCAAATTTGGCGCTAATCAGAGTGGAGGCGAACAAATTCGGCCAGACCAGCGGCTTTATAAACGGCGCGAAAAATCTATTTTCGGGCAAATTTTTTGAGGGCGAGGACGTTTTCCGCCACGTTGCGAGCACTCTCATCGCAAGCGGGCTAAAGCTTACATTTGCCGAGTCTTGCACGGCCGGGCTTGCGGCGGCTAAATTTGGCGCTTTTGCCGGAGTTTCGGCGGCGTTTAACGGCTCGCTAGTGACCTACGCAAATGAGATGAAACGCGACTGGCTGGGTGTTAGCGATGAGATTTTACAAACCTACGGCGCAGTGAGCGAGCAGTGCGTGATGGCGATGCTAAAAGGCGCGCTAAAGGCGAGCGAATCGGACTTTTCGCTAGCTATCAGTGGTATCGCGGGACCTGACGGCGGTAGCGAGGTAAAGCCTGTAGGAACGGTATTTGTGGGAGCGTGCGCTAAAGACGGCGAGTGTATGATCGAGAGGCTAAATTTAAACGGCGATCGCAACTACATAAGAGAGCAAAGCGCGCTAGCGGCGTATGTTTGCTTGCTAAAGCTAAAGCCGAGACTATTTTTGGCGTAAATTTTGGTCAAATTTGGTGAAATTTGCAACCACTTAAAATTTAAAGCGGATACGCTTTTGTTTTATTAAATTTTATAAGAAACGGTGAGGGTTTTTGCGTTAAGTGTGGCGGCGAGTTTAAATTTACCGCCGTCTTACGCGCGAGTAGAGGATAAATCATCTCCGCCAAACTTAAAATTTAGCGCAAATTTAAGCCTGACGGATGAAATTTGTAAAGTAAAACCGCGGATTATTTTTGATACGGTACGGTTTCGTAGCCCTGATTTATGAGGCTGCCCATACCGCCGTCAAGATTTATTATACTTAGCTCCGGCGAATCTATCATCATCGCCGCCGCAGCGCTTCTGCGTCCGCTTCTACATATGAGCGCGACCGGTTTTTTTAGATCGACATTGGCTTTAAGCTCGTTCAAAAATCCCTCTTTATCGGTTGCGTTAAAAGTGATAGTCTTTGCGCCCTTTATCACGCCCGTTTCCATCCATTCAGCAGGCGTCCTGATATCTACGATTTGCTCGTAGTTTTTGATCGCCTCGGGACTAACCTGAACTGTAGAAATTTCCGCAAAAGCCATCGCCGCAGCCGCTCCTAAAAGTAAAATTTTTCTCATTTTATCTCCTTAAATTTGACGGTGTGAATATTAGCACTCAATTTTAAATATTTTGTCATTCTAAAATCACTCCGGCATAAATTTTTATTTTTTAATAATTAATATTATTTTCATAGGATAGACGCTATAATTGCGAATCCATATCAATACAAAGGATAAAAATGAAAAAAAGTTTTTTCGCGCTTAGCTTGCTTTCAAGCTTTTTACTCGCCGCGGAGGTAAATATCTACTCTGCGCGCCACTACGACACCGACAATGAGCTTTATAAGCTTTTCGAGCAAAAGACGGGCATCAAGGTAAATGCCACGCAGGCAAAAGCCGGCGAGCTAATCAAAAAGCTCGAAGTAGAAGGCGATAGCTCTGCGGCGGATATTTTCATCACCGCAGACGCGGGAAATTTCTACACCGCAAAGACTAAAGGCGTGTTGCAACCGGTCAAATCTGAAACTCTAGAAAAAATCGTACCACAGAAGTATAGAGATAACGACGGCCAGTGGTTTGCTATCTCAAAACGCGCCAGAGTCATCGTTTACGATAAAAGAGACTTCGATCCTAAAGGTATCAAGGACTACGAGGATTTGATAAAACCAGAGCTAAAGGGCAAACTGCTAATCAGAAGCGCGACGGCTCCTTATAGTAAGTCGCTACTAGCCGCTATCATCGAGGCCGACGGTAAAGACGCGGCTACTAAATGGGCTGAGGGCACGCTAAAAAATCTAGCCCGCGATCCAAAAGGCGGCGATAGGGATCAGGCTAAGGCCATCTACGCAGGTGAGGGCGACGTAGCGGTGATGAACACCTACTACATAGGCCTCATGCTAACATCTCCGAAAGCCGAAGACGTGGAGGCTGCGAAGAATCTGGGCATAATTTTCCCAAATCAGGACAACCGCGGTACGCACGTAAATATCAGCGGTATCGCGCTAACCAAAGCTGCTAAAAATAAAGAAAACGCAGTTAAATTTATGGAGTTTATGGTGAGCCCTGAGGCGCAAAAGATACTCGCGGGTATAAATTTCGAGTATCCGATCAACGCAGAGGTCGAGCCTAGCGACATCGTAAAGGGCTTTGGTAAATTTAAAGAAGACTCCACTCCGCTTTATAAAAGCGTGCAAAACACGAACGAGGCTATTAAAATTTACGACGTAGCCGGCTGGAAATAATGAAAGTAAAATTCGGGGCGATCTTTATCGCCCTTATCGTTTTGATCCCCATTTTTAGCATATTTTTCGAGATCGCTTTGGGCGACTACTCATTGCTCGAGCACTTTTTTAAGTATCTTTTTATGAGGTATATCCAAGGTACTTTTGCCGTCGCGGCGGGCGTTTTGGCGCTTAGTCTAGTTATCGCCGTGGTTTCTGCGTGGCTGGTGGCGAACTACCGCTTCGCGCTATCAAATTTCTTTGAATATGCCCTCATCCTTCCGTTTGCGATTCCTGCTTATATATTTAGTTTTTGCTACGTCGGGATTATGGATTACGGCGGATATTTTCATCAAATTTTCGGCTTTAGGCTAGAGTTTATGAATATCTACGGAGCGATTTTCGTGCTTTCGTTGTCGCTTTATCCATACATCTATATGTTTGCCAAAACCTCGTTTAAAACGCAGTCTGCGGCGATTTACGACGTTTGTAAAATTTACAAGCTACCCGGCCTTGCCGTGTTTTTTAGGGTTGCGATATTTCTCTCGCGTCCGGCGATCGTGGGCGGAGCGATGCTGGTGCTCATGGAGACGCTTAGCGACTACGGCACGGCGGCTTATTACGGCGTAGAGACTTTTAGCGCGGGCATTTTTAAGCTATGGTTTGACATGGGCGACTCGTACTCCGCGTCCGTGCTAGCGGGGCTTTTGATGATGTTCGTCTTTGTTTTGATGATATTTGAGCACGTTAATAAAAACTCTAAAAAATACAGCTTCTCCACGCACGACACATCCAAATTTACGCAAAAAAAGGAGCTTGGCAAAATCGGCTCGGCGGCGGCGTTTTTATGGTGCGCGAGCGTATTTTGCCTGGCGTTTGCCTTTCCTTTTACCTGGCTTTTGTATTGGAGTATTCACGAGCTGGATAGCTTTAAATTCGAGTTCGTGCAGATGGCTTTAAATTCGCTTCTGATGGCTGCTGGCGCGGCGATACTCATCACGGCGGTGAGTTTTTTCCTCGTTTTTGCGACGAGACTTATAAAAAACAAAGCGCTAAACGCCTTTTTGCTAAAATCCGTCTCGCTAGGCTACGCGCTACCGGGCGCTAGTATCGGGCTTTGCGTGATGATAGTCTTTGGTTATATTGACCGAAATTTCGGCACGCATCTGCTCTCGTCCAGCTTTGTAGTGCTGATTTTCGGATACGTCGTGAGGTTTTTGGCGACCTCGATATATGCCGTCGAGAGCGGATACGCCAAGATCCCGGCAAATATCGACGACGCTGCGCTTTTGCTAAACGGCTCTCGGTTAAATTTGTTTTTCAAAGTGCATTTTCCGCTACTTCGCCACTTTTTCTTTCTCTCGCTCATCGTCGTTTTTATCGACATCATTAAGGAGCTGCCGCTTAGCCTAATTTTGCGGCCTTTGGGCTTTGAGACGCTTAGTATCAGGGCGTTTTTCTACGCTGCCGACGAGAGGCTTTACGCTGCGGCTCTGCCGTCGTTTCTCATCGTTTCGATGTCGCTAGTCGCCGTCCTTTGGCTCGAGATAATCTCCAGAAAAAAACAAGAAAGATAAAAATATGGCTGAAATTTTAAAAATCGTAAATTTAAACAAGAAATTCGGAAATTTAGAGGTTTTAAAGGATGTAAATTTAAGCCTTAACGAGGGCGAAATTTTAAGCGTCCTGGGTGATAGCGGCTGCGGCAAAAGCACGCTTTTGCGTATAATCGCGGGGCTTGAGACGCCAAGCGGCGGCCAAATTTGCGTCAAAGAGGGCTGCGGCACCGCGATGATGTTTCAAAGCTACGCGCTTTTTCCGCATTTAAGCGTTTGCAAAAACGTGGAATTTGCGCTGTGGCGACTCCCTAGTGCCGAGCGAGCCCAAAGGAGCGCGCAGCTACTGGAGAAATTTAAAATCTCCGAGCTAAAAGACAAAACTCCAGATCAAATTTCGGGCGGTCAAGCGCAAAGGACGGCCTTTGCCAGGGCCTTAGCAAACCGCGAAAAGCTGCTTTTGCTCGACGAGCCTTTCGCTAATCTCGATCGCAACCTAAAAAGCGCGCTAAGAGGCGAGCTAAAGCAGATGATAAAGGCAAACGGCATCAGCGCGGTCATGGTAACGCACGACAAAGAGGACGCCTTTTTGCTAAGCGACAAAATCGCGCTGATAAAAGGCGGCAAGGTTTTGGCTTTCGGCGCGCCTAGGGAGCTGTATTTTCAGCCTGCATCCTACGAAATCGCCTGCTTTTTAGGCGATATGAACCTGATAAACCCGCAGGATGCGCAAAGCCTGCCGGTCGAATTTAGATCGTGGCTAGGGGAGAGAAACTTTATGTTTCGTCCGGAACTAATCATAAGCGGCGAAAAATACGAAGCAGACGTAATAGAAGCAAAATTTTTAGGCGCATTTTACGAGTTAAATTTGGACTTTTGCGGGGTCAAATTTAAAGCCGTCGTTAGCTCAAATTTGCAGATTTGCGATAAATTTAAATTTGATCTGGCTTAAATTTGGACGGGCTTAGTATGGTCGCGCGATTTTTATTTTTATCGCCCAAATTTGCCTGAAACGCAAATTTGACGAACTCGGCTTAGTCTTGATTGCGGTTTTCGACGTAATCCACTCTCGACCAGGCAAGCACGTAGATAAACCCTAACGCCAGGTAGATACCAAGCACCGCAAGCTCGATAGGGTAGGGATCGCGCAGGGCTTTGGTTAGTAAAAGCTTTAGCGCCGCAGCGATAAAAGTGCCGATCACGCAAAGCACTGCGTAGCCTGAAAATAGGGCGTTTTGCGTGACGGCGCCGAGTTTTAAATTTATCTTTATCCAAAGCAAAAACGCAAGCACCGCCACGGCGCAAATGACGAAAAATAGGACCTTGTGCGTACTAGCTGGTGCGTAGTTCGTGCTAAAGTTCAGCAAAATCATCGCGCTGCTAATAGCGATAAAAATGCGGTAAAGCTTAAACACTCCTCCGCCTGCAAGCTTGTTTACCTTTGATATCGCGCCGTAAAGGCAGATGACGGAGACGAACAACATCGCTACGCGCGCGCTTGTTGCGATATCAAAGAGGCTTTTAGGTAAAACCATCTCTTGCGAGAGTAAATTTAAAATAACCAAAATCCCGGATGCCATACCTAGTGCTCTTGCCGTACTTATGCGCTTTATGAAGTTCTCTTGCACGTTTTGCCTTTTGTTAATTTAATAAAAATTTTACACAAACAAGCTTAAAATTTTTATTAAATTTGCTTCAAGCAAACGGGTAAAAATCGTGGTGTAAAAGTATAAAAAAGCGAAGTCGCGAGAGAGAAAAGTATCGTTTGCGTCAAATTTGAGTTTCTAAAATGAAAGATGATTTGAGATCGCGAACGGGAAAATAGAATTTACGCTCGGTAAATTTAGGCGACTTACGTGAAATTTAATAAACGCCGCAAATCTCGCAAGCCGCGTAAACAGCGATATAAATTTAAAATCGGCAATCTTTACTCCATGTAAATTTCAAAAATACATAAAATTTTACACACAGTGCAAATTTTGCCGATTAAAAAGAAAACTACCTCGCCTGCGCGCTGAAAATCTGCGTGATGCTGGGAACCTGCTCGCCTTCTACGTCAAATTCCGCCGTTTTCATCCGCACGCGGTAAAGCGCGTTTAAATTTTCCTCGTTTAAAACCTCGGCGCTGGGCCCGTAAACGTAGCTAAGATCGTCTTTTAAAATGAGCGTGCGGTCTGCTACCGCAAGGGCGTGGTTTGGCTGATGTGTGGTAAAAACGATGCTCGCGCTGCTTTTTTGCTTCAAATTTACGATGAGGCTTAGCACGCGGTCTTGGTTTTTGATATCAAGCGCGCTAGCGGGCTCGTCCAAAAACAGAATTTCGCTCTTGCTCGCGATCGCTCTGGCAAAGAGCACGAGCTGCTTTTGACCGCCTGAAAGCGAGTTAAAGCGCTTATTTTTCAGGTGCGAAATTTCAAGGCTCTCAAGCGCGTCCAGGCAGATCTGCACGTCGCGTTTGCTAGGCTTTGAAAATAGCGAAATATCACGCACGCGCCCCATCGCCACGATGTCTTGCACGCTGTAATCAAACGCCACGCTGAAGCTTTGTGGTAGGAAGCCAAATTTCGCCTGAGTGCAAAGCCGCCCCTCTTTGAGGCTCAAAATCCACATCATGCACGACATCAGTGTGCTTTTGCCCTGACCGTTTAGCCCTAAAATCGCTAAAATTTGACCGCGCTTTATCTCAAAGCTTAAATTTCTAAAAAGAAATTTGCCCTCTTCGTAGAAAAATCCCGCGTCCTTGATGGAGAGCAAACTACCTTCTGTTTGCATCGGCGCCCCTTTTTAAGAGGATGGCGAATATCGGGCTGCCGATGAGCGCGGAGATGATGCTAAGCGGCACTTCGCTGGAGCTTATCGAGCGCGATACGTCGTCGATAGCGAGCATAAAAACGGCTCCAGCTACGAAGCAAGCGGGCATGGATCGCAAGTGGTCGCTGCCAAATATCATCCTAGCGACGTGCGGCACCACCAGGCCGATCCAGCCGATGTTTCCGCTGACGCTAACCTGCGCGGCGACTAGCAGGGTGCAGACGACGAGGATGACCGAGCGCAGCCGCACGATGTTTACGCCGAGCACCTTTAGATCGCCGTCTTCGAGGCTGAGTAGGTTAAATCTCCATCGCATCGCGATGAGCGCCGCGACGCAGGGCGCCGAAACGGCGGCGAGCATGACGAGCTTGTCGTAGTCTGCACGCACGAAGCTGCCAAGCAGCCAGTAGATGATGTTCGGTAGCACGTCTTCGTTGTCGGCTAGATACTGCACGAGGCTCGTTAGCGCGGCAAAGACGCCGTTTATGACGATGCCGGCTAGTATGAGCGAAAAGACGTCGCTACGAGAGACGAATTTAGCGATAAAATAGAGCATAAAAAGCGCAGCAAGCCCGAAAAAGAAGGCAAAGCCCACGATAAAGTAGGAGCCAAAGCCAAGCAGTATGCAAAGCGCGCCGCCGAATGCCGCCGCTGTGCTCACGCCTACGATGTGCGGGCCTACGAGCGGGTTTTTAAACACCGCTTGAAGCGCAAGGCCGCTAAGCGCCAAGATCCCGCCGCAAAGGCTCGAAAGTAGGGCGCGCGGGATGCGGATATCAAGCACCACGCTCTTTGCCGTCTCGTCGGTCGCGGAGCCGAGTAAAATTCTACCCGTCTCCTCTAGGCTAACCGGATACTGCCCGATGCCAAGCGAAACCGCAAACAGCAGGACCCAAAGCAGCAGCAGGGCGGAAAATTTCATTTATAGCTCGTGCGGTAGAATTTTTGATAAAATTCCTCTACTTTTTTGTTAAATTCCGCCTCGTCAAAGTGCTGCGGATAGAGCTTCATCGCTAGCCACCACTCGCCAAGCGCCATGGCTTCGGCGGTCGGATAGCCCCACGCTTTGGCGTATTCGGGCATCATGTAAATTTTATCCTCTTTGACCGCGCTTAAATTTGCAAGCTGCGGGTTGGATTTGAGCTCGGCGGGTACCTGCGGGTAGCGATCCTGCACGAAGATCATCTGCGGCGCCCACGCTAAAATTTGCTCTGCAGAGACCTGCTTGTAGCCCTTGATACTATCCGCCGCGACGTTTTGCGCGCCTGCACGCATAAACATTATGCCCGTGTATTTGCCGCTGCCGTAGGTCGTGAGATCGGGATTTGCCATGTAAATTTTAGGTCTTTTATCCACGATGAAGTCGCTAAATTTAGCCTTTAGCTGCTCTTGCGAGGTTTTGACGAAGCTTATGAGCTCGGCGGCCTCTTTCTCGCGGTTTGCAACCTTGCCAAGAAGCTCTATGCCGTCGTAAAAGCCCTCGGTGTAGGCCGCCTCATCGTCTTTGAAGGTCGGATTTAGCTTGCCTTTATCGGCGGCGTCGCTACGCTGAAAGCTAACGGCGACGACTGGTATTTTGAGCTCCGTCATTTTATCGATGTATTCTTGCGGGATGTAGTTCGTGACGATCACGACGTCGGGCTTTAGCTTAAGCACCGCCTCGTAGTTGATGGCCTTTAGATCGCCAGGTGTGGGCATGTCTTTTAGGCTCGGCGCCAGGCGGATGTAGTTTTTGCCGAGCGACTTCTCCCACGACTCCTGCACGCCGACGACCTTATCCAGCGCGTTTAGCTCATTTAGCGCGTTTAGGCTTTGGTGCTGAAGCACGACTATGCGCTTAACTTCGTCCGGTAGCGTGACGTCGCGGCCTAGCTGATCGGTTACGACGCGGTCTGCAAAAAGCGAACTCGCGCACAGCGCAAGAGCCAGCGCGAAAGAGTGAAATTTGCTCATGTTTTTCCTTAAGTTTTAAAATTATATTTATTTATAGGCTTAAAATAAGCACTTTTAGCTCATAAATAAATATTAGTATATTACAAAAATAGCGATGAATTTATTATAAAATTCGAGAGGTGATACTAGTGCCGTTTTTGATAAAATTTAGCAAAACGGCGAGTATGGCGGCTGTGATAAAATTTGAAATTTTTAAATTTTAGGACTGCACAATAGTGATATTTTTGATCCTAGCCCAAGCCGCTAGTTCGCAAAGCGGGATCAAAAGCGCTACCGTAAGTAGCGTATATGTAGATACCGAACCGTTAAGGGACGAAAAATCGATAAACTGAAGCGCTGTGCACATAAAGGCTAAACCTGAGTAGATATAGAAAGCACTGTTCTGCGTATCTTTACCCAGCAGATAGTACACAACGCCGAGCATAAGCCAAAAGTAGATAGTAAAAATGGAGTCTATGGTAAGAAATATCGTAAGGGACGTGCCTTGCGTATTTAAAAAACTATTTGCGACTGCTTTGATTATAGAATAAGCATTGTCAGCAAAAGAGCCCCCAATCTGCGCTGCGGCATACTCTACCGCGCCAAATCCGACTTGACTTACCGAATACAATGCCATAGATAGCCACAAAATCGCCAGTAGCGCCGCCGTGACTAGCGCGGAGAAGGTTTTGGTAAAAAGTTTGCTTGCGGAGAGTTTGGAGATTTGTCTAGCGGCAAGAAGCCTAAAAATCATCGACGCTAGAAAGACAAGGCAAATAAAAAATACGGCAGCCAAGAAACCAGCCAGCGAGACGCGGCTGCAAAATTCGCACAAAATCCAAATAGACATACAGTCGCCGATTAGTAAAATATTAGAAGCTATGCCGCAGAATTTTATCTTAGCTAGGAGTTGCTGTTCCATCTTTGCCTTTGGATTTTTTAAATTTGGTAGTTGATTTTTGCGCTAATCTGTTAAAAAAAGAGGACTAAATTTAGCCCTCGATGTAGTTTTTGAGTTTTCTACCGACTTTTGGGTGTTTTAGTTTTTTGATAG
>CAUQOI010000018.1:0-23750 GCA_963519525.1 uncultured Campylobacter sp. | reverse complement strand
AACTTCGCTAGCAAAGCGGAGCAGCTTTGCTGATTTAAATTTGATCCAAATTTATCTTTCTTAATTAAAAAGACAAAATCTAAAGGTTAAATTTGGGCGGGTTGATCGGCGTGCAAATCTACCGCTAAACGGTCTCCCAAAATCTCGGCTTCGTTTTGATCGCATCCTGATTTTTCTCTCGTAAAATTTGCAAAAACTCTTTAAAATTCGGCGTAAAAATCGAAACGGCGGGCGCGAATTTATATTCGGTCGAGCCGTCTTGCTCAAACTCGTCCGCAAAACAAATCCGCCAAATTCTAGAGCTATTGATCCGCGTTTTGGTACCCTCAAGCGCTAAAATTTGCTCAAATTTATACCTCGCCGCAAGCTCCTGTCCTCTAAAAACGTAGATGTAGTTTTGATCAAACCAAAGGCTCTCGTATGAGATGAAAAACCTCTCCAGCCAAAGCAAAAACGGCCGCACGGAAAGCCTTTTTATCGCGCCCTCTTCGCCGATTTCGTTTACGGCGGCGAGTTGGCGTCGGCTAAGTTTGCTAGGATTGCGCCAAAATATCGTCCAAGCAATCCCGCCAAAAAGCAAAACGTTAAAAGTTATGATTAAAATTTCGGTTATTTTTAAAATTTGAGCCCTTTCAAAAATGTAAATTTAGCCCTTTCGTCGCTTGTGGCCGAGCTTAAGCCGTATTTTTGACGCCGTTAAATTTACCGCCTTTAAATTTTAGTTCGCCACAAAATCTCTTGCCAAATTTCGCCTCGACGATAAGAACTAGCACGAAAAATATCTTTTCGTCGTTTAAAAAAGCGATTTGGCGCAGGGTTTGGTCGGCGCTGCTAAATTTGACGCCGTTTTCGCGCAATGTGCGGCAAAACTCAGCCTCGTCAAAGCCCAATTTTTGCGAGATTTGGGCTATCGTATAGGGCTCGAGCGAGGCGATGATGCGGTCCATGTTGCACATGCTCGGGTTTTTGCGGCGAGTGACGACGTCTATGAATTCGTTTGCGAGTTTAATGAGCTTTTTCTTGCGATTTATCACGTGCAAAACGGCCGCGAGCGCAACTAAAAAGCCCGCAAATTTATGTGCGCCCATCCAAAATTCGCCGTACTCTCCGAGCGCGAAATTTAGTCCCGAAAACGCGAGCAAGCAAAGTCCCAAAATCAGCGTGCAAATGAGACAAAATTTATAAACGATCTCAAATTTGAGCATAAAATCCCCCAAAATATATTTTCGTAATTATACATTTTTTAATATAAGGCATATTTTAAGGACAAATTTAGTCCTTTTATTGATATACATCATTTTTGTGCAAATTTATTTTGGATAAACTTTATACGAATTTTTCAAAAGGAGACAAAGTATGCGTGAATACAAGAAGTATTGGTGGGCGCTGGTAGCAGTCGTTACTATCGCCTTCGGGATACTGGGCTATTACGGCGTAGAGGTTTACCGCGAAGCGCCGCCGGTGGTGAGTTTCGCCGATAAAAACGGCAAAATAATAGTCGAGCAAGAGCAAATTTATAAAGGCCAGGAAGCCTGGCAAAGCATCGGCGGTATGCAGGTGGGCTCGGTGTGGGGACACGGAGCGTATCAGGCGCCTGACTGGACGGCTGATTGGTTACATAAAGAGCTAGTCGCATTTATGGATATCAAGGCCGCTCAGCTTTACGGAGCCAAATTTGATGCTCTGAGCGCCGAGCAACAAGCCAACATCAAGGCTCTAACCAAGAGCGAATACCGCACTAATACGCTAAAAAACGGCGTTATAACGATCAGCGACGAGAGGATCGCCGCGGCAAAAGTAGTGCGAGACGAGTATAACGGGCTTTTTGGTAACGATCCGAAATACCAAAAACTACGCGAAAACTACGCGATGAAAAACAACACGTTAGCCAAAGAGGAAAACCGCGAGCAGCTAAATGATTTCTTCTTCTGGGCGACCTGGGCTACGGCGACGAATCGCCCAAATAGCGAGGCTACGTACACGAACAACTGGCCGCACGAGCCGCTAATCGACAACGTTCCGACGAAAGAAAACGTATTTTGGACGATTATCAGCGTTACGATTTTGGTCGCGGGCGTTGGCTTACTAGTTTGGTTTTCAAATTTCTACGGAGAAAAAGATCACGAGAAACTCGCTCCTATCGACGCCGATCCGCTCTCAAGGCTAAATTTGACCCCGTCTCAAAAGGCGCTTGGCAAATACCTTTTTGTAGCGCTAGCTCTTTTTGTTTTCCAGATCATGATAGGCGGCTTCGTGGCGCACTACACAGTCGAGGGGCAGGAGTTTTACGGTATAAATTTATCCGAGCACATCCCGTACTCTTTGGCGCGCACTTGGCACATCCAGGCGAGCATTTTCTGGATCGCGACGGGCTTTTTGGCGGCCGGACTTTTCCTAGCGCCTATCATCAACGGCGGCAAGGATCCTAAATTTCAAAAACTAGGCGTGGATTTGTTATTTTACGCGCTGCTTTTCCTAGTCGTGGGCAGCTTTATCGGCGAATACATGGCGATAGCGGGCAAGATGGATACTAGCCTGAGCTTTTGGCTTGGTCACCAAGGATACGAGTATATCGAGCTTGGCAGAGTTTGGCAGCTTATTTTGTTTGTCGGTCTTGTTATCTGGATGGCGCTTGTGCTTCGTGGATTTGTCGGCGGATTTAAGGCTGACGGCGATAAAAACCTGCTAGCTATCTTTACGGCTTCTGCTATCGCGGTGGGACTTTTCTACGGCGCGGGGCTATTTTACGGTCAAAGAAGCCCGCTGCCGGTGATGGAATAATGGCGCTGGTGTGTCGTTCACCATTGGGTCGAGTGCTTTTTCTAGGTGTTTGCGACCGCTTCGCTTGCGTTCGTGTTCGCATCTTTAGGCTTAGTTGGCAAAAAATTCGCGACCTATTCGACCTTGGCAAGCGCTAGCTTGTTTTTGATTGGCGGTATCCCTGGCACTTTCCACCACCTTTATTTTGCGGGAACGACCACTCCGATCATGGCTGTGGGCGCTAGCTTTTCCGCGCTTGAGGTCGTGCCTTTGGTGCTTCTTGGAGCCGAGGCGTTTCATCAGTATTCGCTTCAGTTCGCGCAAAGCTGGGCGAAAAATCTCAAATGGCCACTTTACTGCTTTATAGCGGTGGCGTTTTGGAATATGCTGGGCGCGGGCGTGTTTGGCTTCCTTATCAACCCGCCGCTATTTTTGTTCTACATCCAGGGTCTAAACACCACCTCGGTGCACGGACATGCGGCGCTGTTTGGCGTTTACGGCTTTTTGGCTTTGGGCTTTGTTTGGCTCGTGGCGCTTTACCTTTTCAAAGGGCAAGAATTTAACGACAAGCTTATGAAAGTGGGCTTTTGGTCGCTAAATGCGGGTCTAATGCTAATGATTTTAGCGTCGCTGCTCCCGATCGGTCTTTATCAAGCCGTCGCCGCGATAGACGTTGGCATGTGGTACGCTAGAAGCGCGGAGTTTTTACAGATGGATCACTTGCAAAATTTACGCTGGCTAAGGATGATCGGCGATACGATCTTCATCATCGGCGGCATTTGCTTCTTTATCCAGATTCTTAAATTTATCGCGGGAAGCTGCGGCTGCAAAGCCAAAGCCTAACCCGCCTAAGCCCCTACTTTAGGGGCTTAGCTTCTTCTAAACTTCTATCTTGTAAAATTCGCCCCAAAGGACGAAAATGCAAAAATTTAAAAAATACCTCCGAATTTTCATAATTAGCTTTCTGTTTGCTCTGCATGCCTTGGTGTTTACGGCGATAAACTACGCTTTTCCGCACTACGACGAGGCGATCATCACGGGCGGCGAGGTCAAGCGCATGGACAAAGACGGCTTTATCGACGCGCAAAACCCGGCCGACGGCCCGACGCGCGACGTGTACTTCATCTACACGCGGGAGCTAAACGGCACAAAGGTGATGCCGTATCGAAACGAAGATACGGGCTGGGGCTTGCCGCTTTATTTTAAATTTAACTCCGCCGACGTCCAAGCCGCCGCGCAAAGCCTAGTGGGCGAAGGTAGAGCGCAGATCAAATACTACGGCTGGCGCATCGCAGTGCTAGATATGTTTAGAAACGCCGTTTCGGTTAAAAAGCTAAAAGAGGGCGAAACGCGCGCAAATCCTATTTTTAGCTATATATTTTACGCTTTGACGGCGGTTTCGTTTGCGGTTTGCGCCGTTTTTGTTAGAAGGAAATTTAAAGACGAGCCAAGCTCAAATTTATAATCCAAGCTAAATTTGAGCGGCTTTTCGTCGCCTCGCTCGAATTTGACTCGGCGACGGCGGCAAATTTGACGTAAAATTTGCAGTCAAAAGGAGATGCGTGAGCGAGCTATACATCTTTATCTCCGAGCTTTGCTCTCTGATAAACGAAAATTTAAAAAAGAATTTTTATTTTCAGGCGGGATTGTTTTTGGTTATAGTTTTGCTCGGATTTTTGGCGGTCTGGATGCAGGATTAGCCAAATTTGAACGGACAAATTTGACTAGGACGAGCTAAAATTTAAAGACGCAAAGCTCTGCGCGTTTTACTCCTCGATATTGCTCGGCGAGGTCGGTTTGCCTAGCAAAAATCCTTGTGCGTACTTTATGCCGAATTTTTTTATTTCGGCGAGGATTTCTTCTGAGCTCACAAACTCCGCCACGACGTTGTAGCCTTGTCTTCCGGCAAAGTCGATGATGGTTTGCAGTAGATACCTAGCGTTTTTGTCGTACGGGAGCTTTTTGATGATCGAGCCGTCGATCTTGATCGTGTCGATATCAAGCTCCAAGATGCGGTAGTAGTTCGAGTAGCCGCTACCAAAATCATCGATCGAAATTTTGCAGTCGTAGGCGCGGATCCTGTTGATAAAATCATTTACGATCTTATAATCATCCACGCCCTCGCTCTCTAATATCTCAAAATACACGTGCTCGGGCTTTGAGCAGACGCGTAGCTTTTTCTCGATGAGCTCTCTTATACTCTCGTTTGCGATGTCGCTACTGGAAAGATTCATCGAAAAGCTCGTGTTTGTAAACTTTTCTACGAGCCTAAATACGTGCTCGACGACTTTTTTGGTTATCTCGTTATAAAGCGAAATTTTCTTTGCTATATCCAAAAACTCGCCCGGATATAAGATTTTGCCGCTTTCGTCGATGATACGCACGAGAACTTCGTAGTATTTGACCCCGGCCTCTTCGCCCGATACGTCGTAAATAGGCTGGCACTCGACGATCACGGTATCGTTATATATCGCGTTTTCGATGGTGCGTGACATGATTTGGTTGTGATAGTACTGCTGCTCTATGTGGCTATTTTCAGTATAAAACTGTACTATTTCGCCTTTTTGCTTAGCTTCGTGGTGAGCTAGCATGGCTTGGGTTAGGCGGTTTGTTTGCGGAGTGTCTTGAGACAAGCTAACGCCGATGGTTATTTTGATATTAGGGATAAATTCTCTAGCACCCTCGACCGTGATATAGAGGCTGTTTGCCTTAAAATAATCCATAAACTTACGTACGGCCCACTCCGTATCGTCGCCGCCGTACCAGATACAAAACTCGTCAAACTGCACTCTGTAAATGTCCGCGTCCATCTTATAGGTATCGATACAAAGCTGAAGCGTCTCGGCAAATGACGCGATGATGGCATCCACGGTCTTGGTCTTGTAAAAAAACCGAAAATCCATAAAGTTGTTGATGTTTATATAGATTAACATACCGCCGGCGCCCAGCTCCGTTCTTTGCGTCAGAGCAAAATAACTACCCATCCCCGTTAGCTTGTCTTTTAACGCCTCGTTTTGCAGCTCTTTGTTTTTATTTTCGAGCTCTTTGGTCATCGCTAGCTCTTTGGTTTTGTCGTATTTGATCGACATATAGCCGTCTTTGTCGCCGCTTTCGTTAAAAAGCGGAGAGAAAATAACCTGCTCATGGATGAGCGCGCCGCTTTTTGTTTTGCTCACTAGCTCATCGGCTCGCCAAATTTGATTGGATTCTATCGTTTTTAGCATATCTTGATAAAATTCATGCGGATGATAGTGGGATTTGATGATATTTATATTTTTGCCTTTGAGCTCTTCAAATTTGTATCCGAAATTTCGCTCAAAAATCTTATTTACGTATTTTACTTTTCTATCCAGATCGGTAAAGGTTATGGCGTTAAAGCTATTATCGACGGCTTGCTCGAAGCGGGTTAGAAGTCTGATGTGCTTCTTTGCCCTAACGTAAGAGATATAGACGAACAGCGACGCAAGCGCAAATAGTATGAACACCAGCACCATCGTACCGCGCAAATTTGACGTGACTTTTTGTATATAGCGCTCGTTGCTTTCTTTTAGGCCAGATAGTTTTTTGTAAATTCCGAGCGATATTATCTCGTGATAAATCTCCTGCACCTGCTCGTAGTAGCCAAGCAGCCTTTGCGTACCCGCCAAAAATCCCGCGTCGTTTTTAGTTAGCTTTGGATCTTTTAAATACTCGTTTAAAAGCTTTCTAGGCGCTTTTAGATCGGCATTTAAGTCGTATCTAAATATCAAAATTTGCGGCATCAACTCTTTAAAATAAAATCCGTCCAAAGCCTCAAATTTTAAAATCATCTCGCTATAAACGAGCTTTGCCATTATACTTACGGAGTTAAATTTGTCCGTTAGTTCGACTCTTTTTTCAACCGCCTCTTCTAGCTCGGTAAATATTTTTTTGTTTAACGTGAGTTTTTCAAAGGAGATTAGATTGCTCGAATCAAGCTTTTTTAGACCCTTTTTAAACTCCGCCGTATAGCGCATGATCGCGTCGTAGTCTGCCTCTAGAAGGCTTTTTTCGAGCAGGAAATTCGCCTCGTCGTTAGCGTCCATTACGTTTTCGATCGCGCCTTTCCACTCATAGGCGGTTACTAGGTCTTTGGTGGCCTTATAGGTCATCACGGTACCGAAAAATACGATACAAACGATAGTAAAAAATAAAATTTTATGAAAGATTATCTTGTGTCTCATTTTAAAATTTCCGGTTTTTCGCCGCTTAAAGTCAGCAAAAATTTATAAAGCGCGTGCGTCTGCTCGTCGCTTAAATCGTAGTTTAAAAGCATTTTACCGACGACTTTAATCGTGTCTTTTAGATCCATTACCTCGCCGCTATAAAAGTACGGCGCGGTTTTTTCGATGTTTCGCAGGCTAGGCACTTTGTAGCGGCCGGTTTTGTTGCCGTCTGCGTCAAATTTTAGCTCGTAGTAGAGGTTTGCGCCCATATTTGCGCCGCTGTGGCAGTTTATGCAGCCGATTGTTTTAAACAACTCAAATCCATGCTTTTCCTCATCATCGAAAACGCTCTCGTCGCCGCTGATAAATTTGTCGAATTTGGCGTTTGGCGTGACGAGGGCTTTTTCAAAATTTACCAGCGCGTCGACGATGTTGTCAAAACTCACTCCGTTTTTGTAAAGCTCTTCAAATTTTTTCTTATAAACGGAGTTTTGATTTATCTTCTGGATTAAAAATTTCGGCTCGCTGGCGAGCTCATTTTTACTCGTTAGGCTCTGCCTCACCTGCTCGGCTAGATCCTTAACCTCGCCGTTTTTAAAAAATATAAAATTTAACGCCGAATTTAGCGCGGTAGGCGGGCTGATCTGCTCGTCGGCGGAGATTTTTACGTTTTTTTTGCTCGTACCGCTTAAGTCCCAGTAAAGGTTGTGACATCTCTCACAAGATAGCGTGCCGCTCGGACTTATCGACGCGTCGAAAAACAGCTCCTTGCCTAGTCTGGCTTTTTGTTCGTCAAATTTCGGCTGGGCGACCGGAGATAAAACGTGCGAAGCGGCAAAAGCTTGAACGCAAAAAAAGCATAAAACGCACGAAAATATCTGCAAAAACGCTCGCGGCAACTAAAATCCTTTTTAAATTTTAAATAAATATCGCGATTATATCTTAAAAAACTAAAAGCTTCATTGAAGAAACGATTTTTTCCGTCACGAAGCCGTCCTGCGCGATGCTTTCTAGCCGCGATCTGACCGCGTTTTCCTCGTGCGCGAAATTTGCTATCTCTAAATGCCAAAGCGCGTTTTGCGTCATCTCTTCAAGCGTGCGTTTTTGCTCGCGAGATTCTTCTAGCACGCAGGAGTTAAAGGCGATATTTTCGCGGCGCAAGTACTCTTCGAAAAAATTTGCCTTTTCTTTAAAGCATCGCTTCTCGGATCCTTCGTAAAAAAGCTCTAAAACGCTTGAATTTTGCGGTTTATTCCACCAAAGATAGACCCTTTTTTCGCCCAAATTTATAAATTTACTAAAATCCTCTTCGTCCGCGATCGCGGGGCTCATCGTGCTAAAAGCCACGTCGTAAACACAGTTTGGATTAAAGCTTTTAAAATCGCTTTGAACGGCGGTTAAATTTGAAATATTAAATTTCGCCGCGTCTTCAAGCATGACTTTTAGCATTTCGCCCGAGATATCCATGCCGGTTATCTCGCGGCAAATTTGCGCTAAAAGCAGCGTATGCACGCCCGTGCCGCAGCCGATATCCACGACGCTTTTGTTCTCAAATTTGACGCCGAATTCCTCGATCTTAGCGTATAGTTGTCTTTGAAAAACGCTTGGCTCGCCCGTAAATCTCGTATAGCTCGCCGCCTTTTTGTCCCACATCTCTTTCATTTTGTTTGCCTTTAAATTTTTGCTACAATTTTAGCGTTTTTAGGAGCGAAAATGAAAATTTTTTATTACGAATTTATCGTGGGCGAGGACGCCATAGACGTGAATCATCACGCAAACAACGCTCACTACGTCATCTGGATGCAAGAAGCCGCTGGCGCGCACTCAAACGCCGTGGGCGACCTCATCGAGACAAATCTCGCGCAAAACCGCACGTGGATGGTGCGCAGGCACGAGATAGACTACCTCGGGCAGCTGTTTTTGGGCGATAAGGTGCGCGTGAAAACCTGGACGCAGCCCGAAAAAAGAAGCTGCTCCAAGCGCTTTTACGAGTTTAGCAAGGACGGCGTACCGGTCGCTAGCGCAGTGACGACTTACGTGTTTTTCGACCTCGCGCGCGGTCGTCCGATCGCGATACCGCTGGAGATTGCAAAGCTTTACGAGGATTAGTTTTATAGCGCCCGCGTCAAATTTGAGTTTTAAATTTGACGAGGCAAATTTAGCAGATCGCGTTTTTATAAATTTGCGGCAAAAATCACTCGGCACGCAAATTTAAGCTGCAAAATTTACCGTCAAATTTGAGCGTAAATTTTAAAAACAGTCATCGCAAACGCCCCTAACTACGACGCTTTTTACGTGATTTTGTTTTAGGCGCGGCATGTCGATATTTGTCATCTTGTGGCAGACGTCGCAGACGAAATACGCCTTTGCACCGCTTTCAAGCTCGTAGAAATTTTTGCGGTTGTTTTCGCTTTTTAACACGATACCCTTAGCCTCAAAAAGATCCATACAGCGGTAAAATGTGGTTTTGTTCGCGCCTATTTGGGCTAAAATTTCATCATAGCTAAGCGGTGCGGCGGCGGCGCGTAAGATGTGTAAAATCTCGAGTCTAAGCGGAGTGATTTTGATATCATTTTTCGTTAAAAGCTCCTCAAAACCAGCTTTTTCTTCCAAATTTTCGCTCATATTTTTCCTCCGCGTTAAGAATTTTAGAGTATTATACCCTGAGAAAAATTAATTTGCAACTAAGTTGCTTTTGATATAATTTCGCCCAAATTTTAACAGGGAAAGGATAAAAATGAGAAAAATTTTCGCGTTTTTATGTTTGGGCTTAGTCGCGCTCTACGCCAAAGGGCAAGTTAGCGTCAGTATTTTACCGCAGCAGTATTTCGTCAAGCAAATCGCGGGCGACGCGGTCGAGGTAAACGTGATGGTGGGCAAAGGAGCCGATCCGCACACATACGAACCAAAACCCAAACAAATGACCGCGCTGGAAAAAAGCGACCTTTATTTTGCTATCGGGATCGAGTTTGAGGAGGCTTGGTTGCCGAAATTTCAAAAATCATATCCAAACCTTAAAATCGTAAAAACCGACGCGGGCGTAGAAAAGATCAAATTTGAAGGCCATCACGAACACGACGAACACGATCATCACCATGACGCCAAGCACGAGCACGCAGACCACGAGCATAAACACGAACACGCAGGTCACGATCACCACGATCACGAGCATCACCACGGCGAATTTGACCCGCACATCTGGCTAGATCCCGTTTTGGTAAAAGTCCAAGCTAAAAACATCGCCGACGCGCTAATCGAAAAATATCCCGAGAACAAGGCGCTTTTTGAGGCGAATTTGGCTAAATTTGAAGCTAAGCTCGACGAGCTTGACGGCTTTATCAAAAACGCTCTAGCAAACGTCAAAAACCGCGAATTTATCGTATATCACCCGTCTTGGGGCTACTTTGCTAAGCGCTACGATCTAGAGCAAATCGCGATCGAAGTAGAGGGCAAGGAGCCAAAACCCGCCCAGCTAAAAGAGCTCGTCGAGGAAGCCAAAGAGCACGGCGTGAAGGTCATTTTCGTCGCTCCGCAGTTTTCTAAAAAAGCCGCGCAAACCGTCGCCAAAGAAAGCGGTGCAAGCGTCGTAGAGATCGATCAACTGCCGCTTGATTGGGACGCCGAGCTACGCAAAACGGCGCAAATTTTCGCAAAGAGCCTGTAAATGAAATTTGGACGCATACTCGCTATTTTCGCGCTCTTTGCGTCCTTTTTTAGCTTTGCGCACGCCTGTGCGCTCTGCGCGCTTTACACCCCGACCGCGCACGCCTCGGTCAAATTTGACGTCCAAGGCGACATAATAAAAACAGCCGCCGTAACCTGGACGTTTTCTGAAAATTTCACAGAACTCACGCTACAAAGCTACGACGAAAACGCCGATAAAGCGCTCAGTAAAAACGAAGCGTGGAAGGTGCAAAAATCCCTACTCGACTACGTCGTGCCGCGCGGATATCTAACTAGCGTGGGCTACTACGACGGCGCGGGCGAGACCGTAAATTTGCACGCTAAAACGCTTTCGCAGCGGGTTTATCTGGATGAGAGCAGGCTAAATTTCGAGTATATTTTAGAGCTAAATTTGGCGGTCAAGGACGGCCGCGTCGTCACGGTCGAGGTTTTTGACCACGAGGGATTTTTTAACTTTAAAATAAGCTCGCCCCAGCCATACGCGCTCACCGATAAAATTTATCTCGTGCCAAACGTAAATTTGAGCGCGGCGTTTTTTGAAATGACTTCAAAAGCGCCTAAAATAGAGCCCGCAAAGCCCGAGCTTAGCTCGCTAGTTAAAGCGCAAAATAAGCAAAATTTAGAGCAAATCGACGCCGAGGATAAGGCTAAATTCGACTCCGTTTCAGGAATGAGCCTACAGTTTTTGGAGCGTCTAAAAGAGCTCATCAAGATAAATAGCGCCGAGCTAAACGCGCTAAATTTCGCCCTGCTAGCCGCGGTTAGCTTCTTTTACGGATTTTTGCACGCAGCAGGCCCCGGGCATGCAAAGATGCTAACGGCTAGCTACTTCGTCGCAAACGGCGGCAGCTACTCGCGCGCTCTAGTTTTTGCGATGAAGGTCGGGTTCGCACACGTGGCGGGGGCGTTTTTGCTCGTGCTTTTTAGCTACGTTTTTTTAAACGCGTTTTTGACGAACAAGGTTAGCGACATGGCGGGCGCGATGACGAAAATCTCGGCTGTAACGATCGTTTGCGTGAGTCTTTATATGATCTACGCCAAGCTCAAAAAAACGGCTCTAAAGCCTAAATTTAGCTTTGCCGCCGCGCCTGTCTCGGGCGAAAAGGGCGCAAACCGAGCAGCGAGTAAAGTTTTTGGTTCAAATTTAGCCTCCGCGTCAAATTTGAGCGCAAATTCCGTCAAATTTAACCTCGTCGCTCACGAGAGCGAGTGCGGCTGCGCGGCCTGTAGGGCTTCTACTGAGGCGCCAAAAACCGCCAGCGAGTGGCTCGTGGTGCTAGCAGGATCGCTCGTGCCGTGTCCTGGCACGCTGCTGGTTTTCGTGCTAGCCTTTAGCCTAAACAGCTACGCGGCGGGGCTTGCTAGCGGCCTGTTTATGGGGCTTGGCATGGGCGCGGTGATATTTCTGGCGGCCGTTTGCGGCTTTAAGCTAAAGGGCGCGGTGAGATTTCGAGCGCTGCGGACTTGCTGCGAGTTTGCCGCGCTTTTTGTGATGCTAGGGCTTGGCGTTTTTATGTTTTATATTTCGGGTAAGGTGAGCGTTTTATGAGCGATATTTCGGTGCGAAATTTGAGCTTCGGTTACGATGAAAACCTCGTGTTTGAGGGTATAAATTTAGAATACGACTGTAAGGATTTTCTAGCCATCATAGGCCCAAACGGCGGCGGCAAAAGCACGCTTTTAAAGCTGATGTTAGGGCTAAACAAGCCAAGCGGCGGCACGATCGAGGTGTTCGGTCAGGAGCCCGCTAGCGTGAGCAAGGCTGTTGGCTACGTCCCGCAAAATATCCCGATAAATCAAAGCTTCCCGATGCGCGTGCTAGAGGTCGTTTTGATGGGGCGGATAGATAAAAAGCTGTTTGGATTTTACGGCAAGGACGACAAGATAGAGGCCGAGGCGGCGCTGGAGCGCGTCGGGATGGGTGAATTTACGAGGCGAAAGATCGGCGAGCTAAGCGGCGGACAGCGCCAACGCGTCTATATCGCGCGCGCGCTTTGCGCGAAGGCTAAAATTTTGATGTTAGACGAACCCACCGCCAGTATCGATACGAAGGGCCAAGCGGACATCTATAAGCTGCTAAAGCAGATAAATGCTGAAGGAACGGGCGTCGTGCTCATCAGCCACGACGTAAATTTGACGCTAAATTTCGCCACCAAGGTCGCCTATGTCAATCACGATCTTTTCATGCACGAGATCTCGCACGGCTCAAAGCAGGATTTTATCGAGCATTTGGCGAGAGATCATAGGCATTTTTGCGATGTGGAGGTGGCGTTGAAAGAATGTGGCTGCGGACATCGCTAAATTTGGCAACGGCTTGTCTTTTGAGCGTCTTTGAATGAGCTTGCAAAAATATCGCTGCGGCAACCTATTTGGTTAGCCTTGCTCATTTTTGTTTCACAACATTAAAATCCATCTCAAAATACTTCGCCTTAACTTTTTGCGTTCAAATTTGAGCTGCCGAAACCCGCACCACAAAAATATTAAACTAAAAAACGTGCGGCGCGGTAGCGCGTTCGCACCCCGCTAACGTGCAGTGGGGATGGTGGGGGTTTGGGGGCGGAAGGAGCGACGCTTCGTAAGTAGAAACCCCTTCCGCCACCCAAGAAAAAGAAAAGGCGGATATAAAAGGGAGCTCTTTTGCTTCAGCTGCGCTTCGCAACTGCAAAGCAGAGCGTAATTCAAGCCCCTTCCCCCTTAACAAGAAAGATTGACTTGTGCAAAAGTTTAGTTTATAACGATAAATTTGACTAATTTAAATTTAGCATCTTAAAGGTGCAGGTCTCGGCGAGCAACACCAAAAAACGCCGAAAAAAGTAAAAAGGAAACAAATGCTAGAAGCTATTAGCTTAAATTTTATGCAAAACGCCCTGCTGGCGGGCATCCTCGTTAGCATAGCTTGCGGCGTGATCGGCACGCTCACGGTCATAAACCGCATGGTTTTTATCGCGGGCGGCATCGCTCACGGCGCATACGGCGGGCTTGGCATCGCGTTTTATTTTTCGCTCGAGCCGCTGCTGGGCGCTAATCTGTTTTCGCTATTTTTGGCGCTGCTCATCGCCACGATCACGCTCAAAGATAAAAGCAAGATGGACTCGGTTATCGGTGCGCTGTGGGCGTTTGGTATGGCGTTTGGCATCATCCTTACCGACCTGGCGCCGGGCTACAACGTCGATCTCATGAGCTATCTTTTCGGCTCGATTTTGGCCGTGCCGCAGGGCGATCTTGTTTTCATGGCGATCGCAAACTGCGTCATACTCGCGTCCGTCGCGCTATTTTACCGCCAGTTTGAGGCGCTTAGCTTTGACGCGGAGTTTGCGAGGCTTCGCGGGGTGAAGACGACGCTGCTGTACTACGCGCTAACGTGCATGATGGCGCTAAGCGTCGTGATGACGATACGCGCGGTCGGGCTCATACTCGTGATCGCGCTGCTCACGATCCCGCCCTACATCGCGGGCGCGATATCAAGCCGTCTGGGTACTATGATGCTAAACGCCGCGCTCATCTCAGCCGCTTTTTGCGTGAGCGGGCTGTGGCTGAGCTTTGAGGCGAATTTAACCAGCGGCGCGAGCATCATCCTCATCGCTTCGGTTTGCTTTTTTGTATTTACGGCGGTAAAGAGACGGTAAGGCGAGCGTTTTGATTTTTGTTTAATTTGCGAGTTGCCTAAATTTAGTAACGATTTTTACTTCGCTGCGTTTGTATTTTGCACCGAATTTGCCGTTTGAAAGCCGAGATTTGATTTAGATTTCCAAATTTTGCCGCACTTCGTTGGCGGCTCTGCCGAATTTAAGCTAAATTTGACAAATTTAGCCTCTTAAAATTTTACTTGCAAATTTGATCTCGAAACTACAAAAAGGCTTTTGTTTTGCGGCTTCCAGCATCAAATTTGCGCCCGGCCCGTAACGGCAAAAAGCACAATCACGAAAATACGCATCGCAGGCCAAATCCAAATCTGCGCCAAAAGCAAATTTTAAATTTATCTGCGAGTAAAATCTTTGACACCAAGCTATGATTTGTTTAAAGCAAGCTTTGCGGCGGTAACGCTCTAAAATTTGATGCGCGGCCAAGCGTTGCGACCGGCATTTGCTAAGCGAGCCAAAGAGCGCAAATGTCCGCAAAATCGGCCAAATTTACGGATTGATTAGCTTTCGTTTGACAAAATAAGGCAATCTTTCCCCTAAAATATGCTCGTTTTTTGAAATATCGTATATCGTTTTTATCAAATTTTATACTCGTCGCTTTCCTTGTCCACAACGCAATAAAATAAAAATCTTTTATTTTCATAAAAATAAATCTGGGTTTTAAAGGCTATGATATCGCCGCCGCTAGTTTCGAGATACCTAAAATACACGTCGCTGATACCGACCGTATCGCCGTGTTTGGTTATAAAGCGCTTGTTTGTGACGTAGAGCTTTTTGGCCTTGGCGGTCTTTACGCTTTGGCGCGCAAAAAGGCAAAACAAAAATGCGCAGCCCGCCGTCATAGCAAACCAAACGGCGCCTACGTCAAAGCCCTTGTCGCCCGCGTATAAAAGCAGTATCAAAAGACAAAGCGCGGCTCTAACTTCTTTGTGGACGGTATGCGCGAGCTCAAATTCGCACAAAATTTTCTCTTCGGCGTCAAGCTTCATCCGCTTTGGCGCCGCTAAATTTTCATCCTCGTTCATTTTTCCCTTCCTTTGCGCGGTCAAATTTACGCCGAAATTTTTAAATTTAAACGTAAGTTTGGGCCACGCACGTCAAATTTCGCTTTCGATACGCCCGAATTTGAGCAAAATTCGGCGCTCAAACTCGCCGTTAAAACCTTAAATTTAACTGTAAAATTGGGCCGCTCCAAATTTAGGCATGCAAAAGCCGCTAGCTCAAATTTTCCGCGATCTTTTGTTTTTATAGTAGCTGCCGACTTCGCTAACGACGATGCCAAAAAGTATGAGCCCGGCTCCTGCTATCTGCACGCCGCTTAGTATCTCGCCGCCGACGAAATACCCCACTATCCCCGCACTCACGGGCTCAAAGGTAAATATGAGCGAGGTTTTAACGGGCGTCGTGTAGCGCTGCGCCGCGGTTTGCACGAAAAACGCCAAAACCGTCGCAAACACCGACGTCACCGCGACCGCGACGAAAAACGCCTCGTCTAAAACGGGTACAACGCCGCGAGGTTCGAAAATCTGCGCGGCTACAAAACAAAGTGCCGCCACGGCCACAAACTGCGCGCTCACCATCCAGTACAGCTCGCACCTGCGCACCAAAACGCCTGTAAAAATGATATGCAGCGCAAAGCCTAGCGCGCAAACGACGCTAAGCCCCTCGCCGACGCCAAAACCCAGCTCGCTGCCCGTTAGCAAATAAAGCCCCGCCGCGGACAAAAACGCGCCGATAAAGGCGTAAACGACGACCTTTTGTCCGAAAAACGCAAGCGCGATAAAGGGCGTAAAGACGGCATTTAGTCCCGTGATAAAGGCGACGGTAGAGCTTGGGGCGTATTTTAGGGCAAAGGTCTGAAGCGTAAAGGCCGCGAACAAAAGCGCGCCTAAAAATGCGCCGAATCTTAGCGAATTTGGATCGATCTTACGCGTAAATTTGAGACTTATGAGCGCCATCAAAACGGCCGAGATCAAAAATCGCCAAAACAAAAGCGTAAAAACGCCGTTGGTCTTTAGCGTCTGCGCCATCGGCAAAAACGTCACGCCCCAGACTACCGCGATCACGAACAGCGCGAGGTCGGCCTTAAATTCGGTTGATTTTTTCATCTGATTTCTTTGGCTAAATTTAAGGGGCAAATTTAACGCAATTTGACTAAATTCGGGCTTTATTGCGTCAAATTAAAAGTCACCGCCGTCTTGCTAGCGAGCGAAACGATGATAAATTTAAAGCTAAATTTAAAAGGCGATTTTAAAAGGATTCCCGTCAAAATCGCCGCGAGAGTAAATTTAGAGGCAGTTTTATAAATTTGATTTTACGGCGAGGTTTTGCCGTGAGCGAAACAGCAAGCAAAACCCGCCAAATTTTAAGCCAAATTTTCCTTTTTAGCGCGCAGATAGCTGCCTATCTCGCTAATCAAAACTCCGACCAAAATAAGCGCCGCGCCGCAAAGCCTGTACGCGCTGATGTCCTCGGCGCCGATGAAATACCCCATCGCTCCTGCGGTTACGGGCTCTAGCGTGAAAAATATCGCCGTTTTAACCGGCGTGGTAAATTTTTGCATCAATGCCTGCGCGAAAAACGCAAACGCCGTACCTAGCACGCCCACGACCAGCATCGCTATGATAAACGCCTTGTCCACTACCGGCGCGATTTTAGCGTCCTCAAAAACCAAAATAGCTACAAAACAAAGCGCGACTAGGGTTAAAATTTCAAAATAGACCATATTTACGAGGTCGCATTTTTGCACTAGGCGGTTCGTTAGCACGATGTGAAACGAGTAAGCGCAGGCACAAACCAGAGCCAAAATTTCGCCCAGGCCAAAGCCCACCTTCGTATCGCCTATCATATAAAGTCCCGCCACCGCAAACGCCACGCCCACATACGCGTAAGAGTAAATTTTATGCCTAAAAAGCCCCGCCGCGATAAAAGGCACCAAAGCCACGTTTAGCCCGATAATAAAGGCCACGGACGAGGTGTCGGCGTATTTAAACGCGAAAGTCTGACTGACAAATCCCGCAAACAAAAACAGACCCAAGATCACGCCAGGTTTTATATCGGACATGCTTACGTCTTTTAGCTTTTTATAAAATATCGCCCCGGCTATGATCGCCGCTAACAAAAATCTCCAAAACAAAACGCCGAAAACCCCGTTAGTCGCAAGCGCTAGCGAGGTAGGCAGATAGCCTAGACCAAAGACTATCGCAACAAATATCATGCCTACGTCGGCGCGAAATTCCAAACTATTTTTCACTATTCTCCCTTATTTTTACTTAAAAATTCCCTGCAGGATTTTCGTGCCCTGCTCGACCGCGCCGCCTCGTAGCGAGCTTTCTTTCTCGCTCATCACGTTAAATAGCCCATCTAGCGTCTTGCGCGCGATGTAGTCGTTTAGATCCTCGTCCTCTTGCGGGATGTATTCGCCAGCGCCCATGCTAGTTGCGATGCTTTTTAGCTGTTTTGCGGCGTCTGATTTTGCCAGCGTGCTGCCCGCGACGAGCGAATTTAGCCCGTTATATGCGGTGGCAAAGGTATTATCGCTCATCATTTTGGTGATGATTGGCTTAAATACGGCTTGCAGCTTCTCGCTCGAGTTTTGTTGTAAAAACTTCGTAAAGCTGTCCTTGCCGCCTTCTAGCACCTTTTTCACGTCCACGTCGCTCATGTTTTTTATCACGCCCGAAAATACGTCCGCAGCCCCCGGCACGGCCGCACTTGCGGCGTTATTTATCGAGGTTACCATCTCGTTGGCCCACTTTTCGCCGCCAACTTTTTTAGCCAAATTTGCCGCCGTTTCCAGGCTCTTTGGCAGCGGGATTTTAGCCGTTGCGTTTTTTAAAAATCCTCCGTTTGACAGCTCCTTAACGGCCGCGTTTAGAGCCGAGCTGACCGCGCTTTTATAGTCGCCCGAGTTTGCCGCGCCCAGTATCTGCGCGCCTTGATTTAGCGTCTCTTGCCAATTAGCCTGAGCCGAAGCGGCGAGCAAAACCGCGCATAAGATCAAACTTTTTTTCATCGCTTTTTCCTTAAAGTAAAATTCGGCGGTTATGATATTAAATTTCAGCTTTTAAACGGGTAAATTTGGCCTTTTTAGAGCGAATTCACCCGCATTTTTACGGCACGGCGGGTTAAATTTGCAAAATTTAAATCGCAAATTTGAGCCGTGATTTAAGGGCTAAATTTAAGCGCAAATTTATACGGCGCACTCGCCTGTTTGACTCCAAATTTCAGACGTCAAATTTGGGCGTAAATTTGAGCAAGATTATTCGCAAGAAGTAAATTTTAAGCTAAAATTAGCCTTTTTGAAAGGACGAAATGGAGCTTTTACTTCTCTCTATCGCGCTTGCCATGGACGCGGCGGCGCTTAGCATCGCAAACGGCGCGAAATACCGCAATCTCGCGCTATCAAAGATTTTATTTATCGCGTTCGTTTTTGGATTTTTTCAGGCGGCGATGCCGCTTGCGGGCTACTTTTTGGGTGCAGCGTTTGCGAGATTTATCGCGCAGATCGATCATTTCATCGCGTTTGCGATTTTGGGCTTTTTGGGCGTAAAGATGATCCGCGAAGCCTGTAGAAACGAGCCTGCGCAGGCCGTGAGCCTTGATACGAAGACGCTGCTCTCAGGCGGGTTTGCCACCAGCATCGACGCGCTAGCCGTAGGCGTGACGCTGAGCTTTACGGCCGCAGACATCTACTTTAGCGCCGCCGTGATCGGGATAGTTTGCTTTGCGCTTAGCGTCGCTGCGTTTTACGTCGGTAAATTCGCGGGAGAGTTTTTGGAGCAAAAGGCGCTGATTTTAGGCGGCGCGATCCTCATCGGACTTGGTTTTAAAATCCTAATCACGCACCTTTTGGATCACGGGTTTTTGAGCTAAATTTAATACTTTGTGCTCAAATTTAGAAATCAAAACGCTGTTCTTAAGCCAAATTGTAAATAAAAATGCGGCGAATCAAATTCAACCCAAAATCTCGCTCGCAGCATAAAAACAAGCATAAAATTTAGGTCGAATTTAACCCCTACCGCCGTAAAGCACCACGCAAGCGCCAAGCAAGCAAATCGCGCCGCCGATTAAGTCCTATTTGGTAAAGGCTTGCTTTTCTACAAAATGCAGCCAAAGCAGCGACGAGACGATGTAGATACCGCCGTAAACGGCGTAAGCACGCCCGGCGAAGTCTAAATTTACCCGCGTCAAAATATAAGCAAACGCCGCGAGCGACGCGGCGCCAAGCCCCAAAAACAGCGCGCTTTTGCCCAGCCTAAAATACACCCAAAAGCTAAAGCAGCCAAAAATCTCAAAAAACGCCGCCGCGAAATAAAGCAAGATTTCTTTTAACAAAGTCCGTCCAGATCGATCTCTATGCCCACGGGGCAGTGATCCGAGCCCGTGATATCGCTTAGGATAAAGGCGTCTTTTAGGCGGTCTTTGAGGCTTGCCGAAATGAAAAAATAATCGATCCTCCAGCCGACGTTTTTGGCGCGGGCGTTAAAGCGGTAGCTCCACCACGAATACGCGTCCGCCTCGTCGCCGCGCACGTGCCGAAAGGTGTCGATAAAGCCGCGCGAGACGACCTCGTTCAGCCACGCGCGCTCGATGGGCAAAAAGCCCGAGGTTTTGACGTTTGCTTTGGGGTTTTTGAGGTCGATTTCGCGGTGCGCGGTGTTTACGTCGCCGCAAAATATCACGTCTTTGCCCTGCTTTACGAGCTCCTCGACGTAAGCTAAAAATTTAGCGTAAAAATCCATCTTGTAGGCTAGGCGCGTCTCGTCTTTTTGGCCGTTTGGAAAGTAGATGTTAAAAAGCGCGACGTTGCCGAATCTATGCTCCAAAACCCGCCCCTCGTCGTCGTCGAAAAACACCGCTTTTTGCGTAGCGGAGCTAAATTTAGCCAGACTCATCACGCCGGAATACCCCGCACGAGTGGCTGAATTTACGCTAATTTCGTTAAATCCGAGCTTATAAATCTCGGCGGGAACGTCGCTCTCGCGCACCTTTATCTCCTGAAGGCCCAAAAAATCGGGCTTTTGCTCCTCTAGCCAAGCAAAGCCGTCTTTAGCGGCGACGGCGCGCAGTCCGTTTACGTTCCAGCTGATTAGTTTCAAATTTTATCCTTTGTAAATTTGGCGTATTGTATCGCAAGAGCCGTAAAATAAGCTAAAATTTAGTAAAATTGGGATCATTTTAAGGAGTAAAAAATGAAAAAAATCATCGTTTTATCGCTTGCGCTTGCCGCGTTTTTGGGCGCCAAAGAGATAAAAAGCGCGAACATTTTTCTCTCGGACGCAAAGTCGGTTACGGAGCTGGGGGCGTTTTTAAAGGCAAACAAGAACGAGATCGTGAAGCTAAATTTGAGCTACTGCGCAAATAAAAACAGCTTAGAAGCGCTCGCGAAAGAAGCGCCGAATCGCGAAGACGGGCAATACGGAAACTATATATCGGAAACCTACGAACTAGCAGGCGGCGCTCGCATCGAATACAGCGGTCAAAACTACGACTCTAACGACTTTGACGGCGGTACAAACGCGGGCGTAAAATCGGGCGACCTAACGATGGTCTACAAGGCAAAGGACGGCCGCGATAATTTTTTGCTTTTACAAGCGCTTAGCTCGCAAGAGGGCGAAAAATACAAATGGGAATACCTCTGGGACGAAACGGCTAAATGTGCGGGCGGCGAAGTGCGGCTGGAGGGGGCGTTTTATATAGACGAGGGTAAATTCCCCCAGAGCGCGGATATAGAAAAGTCCGGGGATTACGACATTTTCTCGCTCGATCCCGTCGCGAAAAAATACTTTAAACTGCTAGAATACAAGTAAATTTAGCGCGATGACAGAGCTAGAGAGGGAGATCTTTGGTCAAATTTTGGGCGAGAAAAAGATGGAAATCATTTTATTTTTAGCCCAAAATGCGGATGAAAACGGCTTCATAACCGTTAAAATTTCAGATATCTGCGAGCAGACGGACGCCAGCAAGCCCACCGTCACGCAGACCATCAAGCTGCTTGAAAATCGCAAAATTTTCGAGCGAGTGAAAAACGGGATTTATAGATTTAAAAATTTAAAGGAACTAGAGAAAAAATGAGGAAAATTTGGATACTTGCCGCTGCAGTCGTGCTCGCAAACGCCGCGATAGACGAAGCTGGGCTAAATGCCTGCATAAACAAAGGCGACGCCGAAAGCTGCGAAAAAACTCTCGCGGCGCTAGAAAAAAGCTGCTCGGGCGGCGACGCTCTGGCATGCTACTTTGCCGCGGAGTTTTACGCCAAAGGGCTAACGGGCTACAAGGACGGCGCGAAGGCATTTGCGATCTACAAAGACGCCTGCGCCGCCGGGAGCGCGGAGAGCTGCTACGAGGAGTCGGTGTTTTATCTAAAGGGCGACGTCGCAGAGCAGAGCTTCGAACTATCGGGCGAGCGACTCAAAAAGGCCTGCGAGCTTGGCTCCAAACGCGCGTGCAATATACTTGAACTAGCGAAGTGAGGCTGTTTTTAGCCGTATAAAGATGGATATGCCGGCGTGATGTTAAATTTTAGATTCGCGCAGGATTTTAGATTATTTCTAGGCACTAAATTTGAATAATTTGCTACAAAACTTCACTCAAATTTTACAAAGCCGCTTGCAATAAATTAGACGCCTTGTTTATGGTTATAAATTTGAGAAATTTACGGGTTTTGCTATTTTTGTAGAACCCGATTTCGAGCGTTAATTTGGCTTTGACGGACGGTTTTTGTTTTACGTATCGATAGCGTGATAGGCTGGAAATTTGATAAATTTTAGTCGGATAAATTTGAAAAATTTACGTATCAACAGTGACTAAAAATTTATCGGTTTACACACCTCAACTTAGTTTTTATTTGATATTTTTTAAAGCTAAATTTTAAAAAGCAGATCCGAATTTGCAACTATTTTTCAGAGATTTTACCTAAAGCGCAAAGATAAGTCGTCAAATTTAACTTGTATGACGACTTCGTCTGTAGCAAAATTTACATCCAAATTTAACGAAAATATCGTATAAAAATGCCGAAATTTGAGCGAATTTTAAAATTTATAGATCTGCGTCCGAGATTGCTTCGGCTTGATAATGCGCAATCAGCGGCTCGATAATCTCGTCGAAAAGCCCCGCCGCCATTATCGCGTCGAGGCGGTAAAGCGTCAAATTTATGCGATGGTCGCTGATGCGGTTTTGCGGGAAGTTGTAGGTGCGGATACGTCCCGAGCGATCGCCAGTGCCGACTTGGCTTTTGCGCTCGCTGGTTTCTTTGGCTAGGCGCTCTTCTTCTTGTATCTCGTAAAGGCGCGCCTTTAGCACCTTCATCGCGGCTTCTTTGTTTTTGTGCTGGCTTTTGCCGTCTTGGTTCGTGACGACGATGCCTGTTGGGATGTGGGTGATTCGCACCGCCGAGTCGGTCGTATTTACCGACTGTCCGCCGTGGCCCGAGCTGCGCATGACGTCGATGCGAAGGTCGTTTGGATTTATCTCGATCTCGCTATCTTCGACCTCGGGCATGATAGCGACCGTGACGGCCGAAGTATGCACGCGGCCTTGGCTTTCGGTCTCGGGTACGCGCTGGACGCGGTGGGTGCCGCCCTCAAATTTGAGCCTCGAGTATGCCCCCTTGCCCTTTATTAGCAAAATAATCTCTTTAAAGCCGCCCGTATTGCCCTCGCTTTGGCTCACGATCTCAAATTTATACCCGCGAAGCTCGGCGTATCTGGCGTAGGCGTTAAACAAATCGCCCGCAAAAAGCGCCGCTTCGTCTCCGCCCGTACCCGCGCGGATCTCTAAAAATACGTTTTTATCGTCATTCGGATCTTTTGGAAGGAGTAAAATTTTAATCTCTTCTTCGAGATTTTCTTTTTGAGATTCGAGATTTTTGAGTTCGTCTTTGGCTAGTTCGCCAAGCTCGGCGTCATCGAGCAGAGCCTTGTTCTCCTCGATATCCGCGAGAGTTTGTAGATACGACTTTGCAGCCGAGGCGATATCTTCTAAATTTGATTGCTCCTTTGAGAGCTTGGTCATATTTGCGATATCGTTTGTGATAGACGGATCGCTAAGCAGACGAGAGAGCTCGTCGTAGCGATCCAAAAAAGGCTGCAGTTTGTCGGCTAACATTAAAATTTAGATTAAGCAGATAGTTTGTTTACGAGTTTTGCGAGGCGTCCTACGCGGCGAGAAGCTGTTTGTTTTTTCAAAAAGCCCTTGCTAACAAAGCTATGGAAGTCTTTATTTGCCACTTTAAACGCGTTTAGCGCGGCTTCTTTATCGCCTGCCTCAACGGCTACGCGCACGGCTTTAGTGATATTTTTAAGCCTAGTGCGGTAAAATCTGTTTCTTTCAGTCCTTTTGATAGTCTGTCTGGCTCTTTTTTCAGAAGATTTATGGTTTGCCATAATGTCCCTTTTGTCATAATTTTAGTCCGTGATTATATAAAAATCAGTTTTAAAATCCGCTTAATTTAAGTAAAATTTAAAGCGAGGAAATTTAC
>CAUQOI010000017.1:0-26007 GCA_963519525.1 uncultured Campylobacter sp. | reverse complement strand
CACAAAGAAATTTTAAAAGGCGATTAGTTTCTTTTAACTCCGTTTTATTTTCAGAGAGCTTAAGAGAGATAGCGTCTAAAGTCGTTTTAATATCTACGGGGTTATTTTCCGAAACCTTATCGCCGATAGTTTTAACATTCAGGCTAATGGCGTTTAAAACGTCCATTTCTTGATTAAAAGCAGCTTGGCAATCAATATTAGCCATTACGGATTAACCCCCCTTAACCTTATTGTGAAAATAGCCAAGACCGTTTAACATTTGCATAAAAGCTTCACTAAGTCCGACAATATCGCCTTTATCGTCTTTAACCCACATAAAATCAGCGACTTTATTTATCTGCTCGATGTCTATACTTTCCGCACCTGTAATCTTACGTAAAATTTCTTTATCGGTAGCGGTAAATTTAGACGTTAAAAGCTTAAACATAAGCGTTTGATTGAATGTTTCGGCTTTAGCTTTAGCATAATTAAGCTGCTGATCTTTGGAGTGCATTATTAAATCTTTTTGCTTAACAATACTGTCGCTATAATGCGTATTCTGATTACTAGCCTGCTGTGAATTAAAAACACCGTTTGCACCATTAACGACAACCTGCGCGTATTGTATGCGCTCTTGTGCCGATATACCAAAAATTTTACTAAATATTCCGAGCTTAATACCCTTAGAAAACTTTTTAAATAATCCCGTAGCCTTAACAATCAAAGGAGCAAAAATAGTAGTAAGCAAGCCTACAACAATACTTAAAATTTTATTCAAAAATTCCTCTTGCTTTTGAATATAAAGCATTAAAGCAGAACTAAACATTATCGTAATACCACTGTCAATAGCTTGCTTTAAAATACCGTCATCCATACCATTATCTTTAAGCTTTTTAAGAATAACGTCATAAGCTACGTTATAGGTTAAGTCCTCGAACATCTCATCAACGCCGAGATTTAAAATTCTTAAAGCTTGATTTTTATTTTCGGGCATTATCAACCGCCTTTAACTGCTCTTGCTCTACTTGCCTAAGAGTTTCACTAGGCAAAGGACGAGTAAACATATAAATCAAACCTAAAAGAAAAACTAAAGCAACCAAAAAAGAAATTAATCGACCTAACATAAAAAACCCCCTTACTTTTTCATCAAATTTCTAAAAGTTTCACTAGGCAAAGGAAATTTAAAAATTTCAGTTATATCAGGCAATCCGCCAAATAAATCATCTATATCACCGTCACTAAGCTCAAAATTCTTTTCATCCGTCGCATTTTTAGCCTTTATTGCGTGATACTGCGCCGCCATTTCGCGAGGTGCAGCACTTACGACAGCTTGACCGTCGAGGTCTTTAATCGTCAAAGGCGTTTTATCAAATTTAGCCCTCTCATCTAAAATTTCAACCTCTTTAGTCTTTTGCTCGATTATCTTGTTTTGATAATCGGTAACGCTTTGCGGAAGCTCAATCGCAACGGGATCAGTTATATTTAACTTAGCCTTTAATTCAGGAATATTAAGCTGTTGAGCGATATTTAAATCTTTAATCTTAACCTCGTTAGAGACCTTAAGATTATTTTCTACCTTAGCCGTCAAACCTATATTTTTAAGCTCGTTTATAGACTTAGTTATCGGATCAAATTTTATCTCTTTTTGACCAATATTCTTTAACTGCTCGATCTCTTTAAGCTTGCTTTCTTTAATCTCTTTGATCGTCTTTGATTGCTCCTCGATTATCTCATTTGACCTTTTAAGATTTTCGTTAAGAGCTTCGAGCAACTGCTCAAATTTATCTTTTGTAGCAGGAGCGGGAGCGCCTTTTTTAGTAGGATCAACGACACCATCACCAACGGCTTGAGCCGCAATCTCGCCTAATTGCTCATCAGAAGCAATCCTAAGCAAATTTGACAACTGATAATTTCTTATAAGTTGATCTAGAAGCTCGTTTTGTTTATCAAGGCGAGAAAGCAAACCGCCGCCCATATAAGCGGCATTATTAATAGGGGCGGGCATTTCAATTTTAGGCGGAGCGATAATATTTCTACTCTCACCCGAAAAAGCACGCCTAACAACATAACCGACACCATTAACGACGGCGGGAGCAATATAACGCTTTACGCCCTCGCGAACAGCACCGCCGACAATAGGAGCTAAAACAGGTAAAGCCACATTACACCCCCTTAACCGTAAAAGCCCGAGCCGTCACCGTGACCCGGACTACTACCCGGAACACCGCCGCCACCAGGACCGCCGCCCGGTCCGCTATTTTGAACGACATCAGGCGCGAAAGAACGCACTAAAAACGAGTGAGGACAATAGAAAACGAGCTTATCATTTACATCCGTAAGCTCATAGCAAATTATAGAATTTGACGCTGAATTTAGCATTAAAAAAGACCTAGCGACTTTATAAATTTTATCGCCGTCTTTTAACCTAACGAACGAACCGTCAATAAAAGAACCAAAAGCCCCGTTTAATTGTAAATACAATTCATCAAACGACGCACCCGTGCCAAGCTCCACCTTTTTATCAGCAATAGTTAAAAAAGCTTCGGGAGCATAAAGCCCTAAGTGAACCTTAGAAACGTTTTGCAAGAGATAAACCATTGAAAAAGAGTTATCACCGACCAAAAGTGGGAAGCTCTTTTTTACGAGATAATTATCAGGAAACCCCGCAACTTTAACTTGAACGTCATTTTCAAGAGAACCAAAAAAACCTTGCAAACCTAAACCAAAATTTAGCATTTTAACCCCTTATGAAATTAACTTATAAACTTTATCCCACGCGGCATCAATAGCACGAATATTTGCCGACGCCTGCTCAAGCAGCTTAATCACTTCATCACGACTAGGGGTTTTATTTTGCTCGAGCTGGATAAGATAATTATCTAGGGCTTCAGCCGTAGCCGTAAGACCCAGAACCTCACTTTGCGCCTTATTATCGTCGATTTCGGATAATTTTTCAAGAACTGATCCTGCAAGAACTGCGCCTGCTTTGGCTTTGGGAAAAAATACACTTAAAACGGGCGATAAAGCCCCAAGTATATTATTAGCCGCCTCGCTTGTTTTAGCAATCACCTCTTTAACACTGTTTGACATCTTTTAATCTCCTTTAGTCAAATAAATTTAAACTCTGTTGTTTTACGGCAAAAAGATAAACCCTACCGCGCCTTAATTCAAAATCCCTAGCTTTACAAAAAGCCTTTAAATCTAAAATTTTACAATCCTCTTTATACTCCTTGAATATTTGCGAGCCAAGCCAATTTTTAGGCGTAGCTCTTAAATTTTGCGTTTGATAAATGATTTTCGCCTTTTGCTCAAAATATTCACGCTTAATTTGATAGTGCGCCAAATCAATACAAAACTTATTATTATGCTGTAAATATTTATCCAAAATTTGCTCTAAAATAGTCATCTCTTTTAATCCTCAAATCGTTGGGCTTGAAGTATTTTTAAAGCGTCTTTTATAGGCTTTTTATACTCCTCGCTACGTATTTCTTTAAGAGCGATGATAAATTCATCCAAACCGAAATACATTGAACTAGTAAGCGGATTATCAATATAAACCCCGCAATCACTTATAACCTTTTCATTTTTGTTAAAATTACCCGCTAATTTAGATAAACCGTATTCGTGTAAATTTAGCCCTTGCTTATCTAAATCTTTTTTAACTTCATCAAGCACAATCATAAAATTATGATAATCGTAACCTAGATTTGTATAAACAGCGGACACAAAAGCCTTTAAAGCCTTTTTAGCCTGCTTTAGATCCTTTGATTTTATGAAGTCGTGCTTTGATAGTTTAGTGAAACGATTTTCATCCCAATCAGCGAGGAAATCCCAAAATTGAAAACGCTTTACATCTAGAGCACAACGCTGATAAATCTTAGGCATACTATCAACTTTTATAATTTTACTTGATATACGACTACGCTCATCATCTGTTAAATCATACCATTTGCAAATATTTAACCCAGTAGCCCAAAACCTACCGACATTACTTATCAAATAATCAACTTCATCCTTAACGTCAATCGGCATTAACTTACGAATACGCAAACGCCCGAATTCCGCTTCGTGCCTAAAAACATATTTATCACGATCGAAATTAAATCCGTTTAGTTCCCATTTAGTAAAAACAAGAGTTGAGATATTTTTTTGCTCGATCTGCTTTATCTTGTCGTACACGCGAAACATATCGGGATTTTTTCCAAAACTCATACCCTCAAATCGGTTAAAACGCATAAAATTATTAACGTTAATATCAACTAAATTTACCTTTGATAAATCCGTATCATCCTCACTTACTAAAACGCTATCGTCGCCCGTTTCCTTGATAGTAGCTTGTGAGAAATGGCTAATCTTTTTAAGCGATCTAAAATTAAAAAAATCAACGGGAGTATATTTTATTCCTGCAACATCTGAACATACATCAACACGTAAAATTTTAATCTCAAATTTACCGTCAAAAATATCATTTAAAAACTTTTTCACTTGCTCGATACAAGCAATAAAACCGTATTTTAATAGATATATTGATCTAAACTGTAACTTTATGTGATATAGACTGTTTGCCTGAAAATCCGTATCAGAAACCGAAAAAAACACGTCATCATTTTTTACAAAGCCAAAATACGAACCGCCTAAGCCTTTACTACTCACAAAAAAATCGCCGTAATCTAAGCCAAGATCAGTTTTATAAAACTTTTCACCGAACGTATTAACAGATTGCGCCGCTTCTTTAGCGGTTTTTACTATTGATACAAATCGTTTAAATTTTGTGAGAAATGCAGCTTCATCAGTGCAATTTATTCCAAAAACTAACGTATCGATACCTTGATGGACGATTTTAGGCTCTGATATTACTTGCATTACTTAGCCTCACTGTTAAATATTTCAAGGAACAATTTATTAAATTTGGACGCGTTACCGTCATCTATGAGAAAACTATCAGCCATAAACATCATTTCTAAACTGTAAATGTTTATTTGGGCTATACTGTATAAATAATTGACACCCTCGTTGTAAAGAGATACTGTGAAAAGAAAAAAACCCTTATTCGCGCTTAGATCAATCTCTACGCCGAACGTATCGCGAACGGATTTTATAAAATGGCTTGCGAAATTTGCAAAATACACAAATTTTAAGAGATAAGGTAAATCAGAGTTTTTAAATATTTGAGAATAAGTCATTTTATAAAATCCTTTGTTTTTTTATTTGGGGGTTAATTTAACCTTTGTCCAGCCTACACCACCTGAGAGGCGGGGCGCAGGCTAAGCCAAACGCCCTAAAATTCAAGCTTTCGCGCCCTCTAGTTTTAGCATTGCCGAGACAAAGAGATCAACGGCAGGGGTAAAGCGGTCGAACACGATAACGGGTGTAGTGTTATACGCGTCAGCATATAACCTAAACTCGATCTTACCGTTAGCGATATAGACCTCGTCCTCGTTTAGCTCGTGAAACTGTGATTGAGTTATACGTGTCGTATGCTCGCCGCCGCTATTCATAGCAACATAAGTAAGCATATAGGTATCGTCCCATCGCTCCGGCTCGCCAAACTCATTAACGATCTCTTGACCGTCTTTATTTTTCTTTACCTTGCCCTCTACTTGTTTAAGCTTCTTAACCCTTATTTTCTGCTCAAATAGGTCTTTTGACTGATTAAGCGCGCGGTAAATTTCTTTTGCGTGCTGCTCTTGCTCGGGTGTGTATAGTGGTGCTGTAGTCTTTGCCATTGTTAATCCTTTTTTGATTTATTTTCGTGTAGTCTGAATTCAGTATCTGAAAAACCTCGTTGAATATATAGCACAGGTCTATTATTATTAAACCCCGCTATAAATGCCAATTCGCTATTCTCGTAATCAATGCGAGCTACTTCGGCGAACTTATCTCCGTAAAACTGCTTTGAGTGCGGGGAACGAACTTCAAGTTTTAACATCTTGATTTACTCCTTTGTTTTCAAATTTTGATTTATTTCATTTATTTGATTTTCTAACAAATAACGATCTTGTATTATCCTTGATACTCTGCTTTCATCTATGCCGCTATCTTTTATAATATCCTTACGGGATATTTTTTTATACTTGCTAGCTAGCAAGTTATAAGCACTTAATAAAAATTTAGCTTGTGTGAGCGTTATATAAATTTTCATTTAGGTAACTCTCGTTTAACGGGAATAGAGATTTTAAATACCTTACAATCGCACACATTACGGCAACGAGCGCAACTTTTTTGCTCTTACCTTTGCTGATTAAATGATCGTATCTCGTCTTAAACTTCTCATTGAACCGAACGCAAGAAAACGCATTAAGGAATAATATGCGCCTTATTGCAGAACTACCGCGTTTATTAATCTTTGGTGATTTATGAACCGATGACCCGCTCTCGTATATGCGAGGACTTAAACCGAGAAATGATATAAACTGTTTTTCGGATTTCGCGCGGTTAAAATGTAATTGAGGGAACAAATTTAAGGCTAGATCAATACCGAAGCCTTTATTATTTCTTATGATTTCCTCGCAATTTGGAACAAAGCTTTTTAAAATTTCAAAGGCTATAAGCTTTAACTTTTCTTGTGTTTTTTGAACTTGAAGCATAAGAGATTTTATAATTTCGGATAACTCCGTATCGGCAACAAACTCCTGCGACTTTTTAAAATTTCGTAATTGAACTTTAATTTTTGAAAGTAATAAGATCGTAGAGTTATAACTCTTAATTAGGTTATACTCGCGGTTGTGCGTGCTAGGGTTTAGATCGGCTTTAAATATCTTGCAATATATAGCCAAGCCGTAAGCGTCTGTTATATCGCTTTTTTGTAATGTTAAATGTTTAAGGAAATATGAAGTTTTAGCGGGGCTTAATGCCGAATATTTAATTTTAAGATCGCTTAAGGCAGATTGTAGCGGCAAGTGATAGTTATTCGTGTATTCAAAGGTTATAAATATATCATCCTTGATAAACGATTGAAAATAAGCTTTGATCGTGTCCGTATCGTTAGGCAATGATACAAATTTAGGTTTTACATTTTCAACCGAAGTTAAAAAGCAAAAATCGACCTTTTCTCTTGAAACGTCAGCACCGACAAAGAAAACTTTTTTCATCTGATACCCCTTATTTATAAAATGTTTTGGCTTTTTAATTCTTTCTTGTATTCAGTGTTTTAACACTAAGATTTTTAAACGAATTATATTAAGCCCGTGAAGCCCCTAAATCTAAGCCCCAAGATTAAAATCTCTAGTTTTGCAACGGGGAACCTCACGGAAACATTTTAACGAAGCCTTAACGGGTTTAACATTAAGAACGTTTACAAGGTGCAATCATACAAGTTTTGCAAAATGTAAGTAATTTTCGAGTAAAATACGCCTTTTAAATCAAGGGATTTTATGAAGAAATTTTCATTAGCTTTACTGCTGGCGGTAAATTTATTCGCCGCCGCGCCTATACAATCTACCGTCCAGGAGCTAAGCTGGCCCAAGGGCGATAGCTTTTTGACGTTTTTAGAAAAAAACTCCATCCCGCTAAAGCTTTATTATGATTTGGACTCGGAGGATAAAGAGTTCCTAGACGAGATTAAGGAAGGCATCTCGTATCAAATTTCAAAAGACGAAAATGGCGGGATATCGCAGGTGCTGATCCCCGTAAACGAAGAGCTCCAAGCACAAATTTACAAAGACGACGACGGCGGGTTTAAATTTCAGCTCTCTCCGATCTCGTATCAAACCTACGACCGCGTGCTTAGTATGCCAGTTAGCGCAAACCCGTCGCAAGACATCATAGAAACCACCGGTAGCGTAGCGCTGGCGCATGGATTTTATCTAGCGATGAAAGGCGAGGTGGGCGACGGCGAGTTTAAAAGGCTAAAAAAAGGCGATAGGCTCGCGATGAGCTACAAGCAAAAAATAAGGCTGGGACGTACTTTCGGCATGCCTGAAATCGACTGGGCGGCGATAGAGATCAGGGGTAAAAGATACACGGTTTATAGATATCAAAACAAATACTACGACAAAAGCGGCAAAAAAAGCGATAAATTTCTGCTCACTAGACCTATCTCAAACGCCCGTATCACGTCGCCGTTTACGCCCAAGCGCTTTCATCCGATACTAAAGCGCTACAAGGCTCATCTGGGCGTGGACTACGGCGCTCCCAAGGGTACTCCGATAAAGGCTGCGGGCGAGGGCACGGTCAAATTTGTCGGTACCAAAAGCGGCTACGGCAAGGTCGTGATCCTAAAACACGCGGGCGCCTACGAGACGCTGTACGCGCACACGAACGGCTTTGCTAAAGGTATAAAAACCGGCGTCAAGGTCAAGCAAGGCCAGCTCATCGCATATGTAGGAAACACCGGCATGAGTACGGGCTCGCACCTGCATTTTGGCGTCTATAAAAACGGCACCGCGGTAAATCCTGAAACCGAGATAAAGGTGGCTAAAAGCGTATTTTTCTCAAAAGAAGAAAGAGAGTTTAAAAACCGCGTAGAGCGGCTAGAACCAGAGATAAAAAAAGCTCTTGGCAAGGATAGAATCCCTGAAAAAGAGTATAGATTTGACGCGGCGATGGACTGGGAGCACCCGATCGCAGAACCGAAAAGCGACGTAAATTTAACCTTGCAGAGCGATGATTTAAATTTAACGGCGCAGCCAAATGCCGCGGACGTAAATTTAACTAGCGAGCCTCTAAACGGCGATGACGCAAATTTGACGGACTCAAATTTAACTACGCCCGAGTCAAATTTGACCGCGCAGCCTAAAGCCGAAAATAACTCCTCTGAGCCAAAAACGGACGCGAATGAAACGGCAAATTTAGTCGCGGCAAAATCTGCAAAACCGGAGTCAAATTTAACCTCCGCAAAAGCGTCAAACAAGGCGGCAAGCAAGACTGAGCCTAAAAAAACAAGCAAAGAGGCAAAAAAATCCGAGTCAAATTCGTCCGCTAAAAATAACAAAGATAAACCAAAGCAGGCGGACAAGAAAAAGGACAAACCAAACCAAGAAGCAAAAAGCGAGTCCAAAAAGAAAAAGGACGTAAACGCCAGCAAAGATAAGTCTAAAAAACAAAAAGAGACCGCCGATAAAAAGGCCAAATCAAAAGATAAATCCGCCGAGTCAAGCGACAAAAAGAGTAAATGATGGAAGAAAACGAGCAATTAAACGAAGCCAAAGAACTGCTAGACTCGCACCTAAACGAGACGATCGATAAGGAACTAAGTCCCGCCGACCTTGCCCAGCACCTAAAAACGCTCAAAAAGCACGACGAGGAGCTATTTGGCGAATACCTCGAAAAGCTAGACCCCGAGATCCTGGGCGACGTAGCGATCGAGATGCCCGATCACATGCTAAAGGACGTGATCGAGCAGATACCCAGCGACAAAATCATCGAGGCGATCGAAGAGCTAGAGAGCGACGACGCCGCCGAGCTTTTGGAGTATATCGAGGAGATCGACGAACAAAAGGCTAAAGAGCTCTTTGACGGCCTAGATAAGGACGATCAGGAGGAGATTTTACGTATCCGCAGCTACGACGAGGGAGAGGCGGGCGCGTTTATGCAGACGGAGCTTTTTAGCGCGCATATCGACGAGCAGCTAAAAACGGCGGTCGAACGGCTAAGACGCGAGAAGGAAGAGGGCAAGCTAGAAAACGTCTCGCAGCTTTTTATCACCGATAAAAAGGGCGTTTTGCTCCATGCGGTGCCGCTTGAGGATCTGATACTATTTGACTTTAACCAAACCTTAAGAGAGATCATCGCAAAGAGCGAAGAGGATAAATATAAGCCCAACGTAGCCGTCGATAACGAGCCTATCGAGACGGTCGTAGAAACGGTCGAAAACTACGATATGAACTCGATCGCGGTCGTCGATAGCAAGGGATATTTGCTCGGTCGTATCACCACTGACGACATCCACGACTTTATAAAAGAGAGCGCCACCGAGCAAATCTATAACCTAGCCGGCGTCGACGACGAGGCTGAGGAAGAGGATACGAGCCTGGTTAAGGCCACTCGCGCGCGCGCCGTTTGGCTGCTTATAAATTTATTTACGGCGCTAATCAGCTCATCTATCATCGGGCTTTTTGACGAGACGATAGCCAGCTACGTAGCGCTTGCGGTACTGATGCCTATCGTCGCATCTATGGGCGGAAACACCGGCACGCAGGCGCTTACGGTTACCGTGCGCCGACTAACTCTGGGAGAAATCGAGTTTAAAAATGCCGCAAATGCGCTAAAACGCGAGGTCGGTATCGCGCTTATAAACGGACTAACCTTTGCGTTTTTGATGGGCGTTATCGCTTCTTTGTGGTTTAACCGTCCGATGCTTGGCGTCGTTATCGGCGCTTCGATGTTGATAAATTTGTTTTTCGCCGGATTTTTCGGTACTTTGATACCGCTAACCTTAAAGAAATTTGACATCGATCCCGCCGTCGGCTCGGCCGTGCTGCTCACCACCGTCACCGACACGGTCGGCTTTTTTAGCTTTTTAGGACTGGCAAAATGGATACTTCTGTAAAAAATATCAAAATAGAAAATTTAACATCCCCGCGCTACGTAAAGCCGTATCAAATTTCGTTTGATCTGTGCGAAAAGTCCGTCAGATGGGAGTGTATCAAGGCTCACGACAGCGTCTCGGTGCTGCTTTATCACGAGGATAAGGACGCGTTTTTGCTAGTTAAGCAGTTTCGCCCCGCCGTTTGGTTTAACCTACAAGACGGACGCGAGCTAAATTTGACGCAAAAGGGCGACGAGGGCTATACCTACGAGCTTTGCGCGGGTCTGATGGATAAAGGCAAGAGCGAGGAGCAGACCGTCATCGAGGAGATCGCCGAGGAGACGGGCTTTGCCGTGAGTAAGGTCGAGCGCATAACATCCACTCGCGGCGCGCTGGGCTTTGGCGGAGCGAAGCAGACGATGTTTTTTGCCGTGATAAACGACGCGATGAAAGTCGGCAAGGGCGGCGGCATAGACGGCGAAAATATCGAGCCAGTTTACGTGCCGCTTGAGCGGGCGCGGGAGTTTATGTTCGACGAAACCAAAACCAAGGCTACGGGGCTGATGTTTGCTTTTATGTGGTTTTTCGATAGAATGGGCAGATAGTTTGCGTCAAATTTTAGATTTCGCGAAAAATAATCAAATTTAAGGAAAACAAATGTTAAAGAAAATCGTTTGTGCCGCTTTTTTGGCGTCCGCGGCTTTTGCCGCCGTGCCTGCTTTCGAGGAGGCGAGCGCGGAGCTAGCTCAAAACAACTACGACAACGCCTTAAAGCTCTTTGAGAAGTCTTGCTACGAGGAGAAAAATATCGTAGGCTGCTATGCCGCGGGATTTATAAACATTAACGCATATTCGCAAAACTCTAGCGAGGTAAAAGGCTTCGAGCAGTTTTCAAAAGCTTGCGACGCGGGCGATATGGACGGATGCAAATCTCTTGGCGACATCTACGAAAACGGACAGGCCGGACAGGAAACCGACTATAAAAAAGCGATGAAATTTCATGAAAAAGCTTGCGAGGGCAAAGTGGGCGCCGCATGCGCGAGAGTGGCCGGATACTACGACTACAACAGCGGAGGCACCGAGCAAAATTTAGCCAAAGCGTCTAAATTTTACGAAACCGCATGCAAGTACGAGGACGCGAGCGGCTGCCACGCGCTAGCTGATATGTACGAAAGGGGCGAGGGCGTAAAAAAAGACGAGACAAAGGCGATGGATTTTTACGGGCTGGCTTGCGACTACGGTTCTAGGGGAGCTTGCGCCGATTTTAGAAAACTTTATAAAAACAAAAAATAAGGAGCCGCTATGTTTAAGAAAATTTATCTTGTTTTGATTTTAGCCGGATTGGCGGCCGCGCAGACGAATTTTGAGATCGCGACGAAAAAATACCTACAAGATATGGGCGATAAAAACGTGCCCAAACTCTACGAAAAGTCTTGCCGCGAGGATAAAAACGCCGTAGGTTGCTACATAGCCGCGCAGCTAAAAGCATATCAAACATACGACCTAAAAGACGATGACGAGTATGCGCAAATAAACGGCGAAGTTTTTGAGCTTTATAAAAGTGCTTGCGATCTTGGCTACGCTAAAGCTTGCTCGGCGGCGGGCGATTTTTACGACTCTACGCCGTCAAACGATAATTTTGTCGTAGAGCAGGACGATACGGAAAAATCAGCCGAATTTTACGAAAAAGCATGCGAGAGCAAAGACGGGGAAGCTTGCCTAAAGATAGCTAAACAGCACGACAATGCCTCAAAATTCGCCGATGCGCTAAAATACTATAAACTAGCCTGCGAAGCAAGAGAGGCCGAGGGCTGCTACAACGCGGCGGACATCTATGAGTCAGGCGACGGAACGCCTAAAAATAGCGCCGAGGCGGCGAAATATTACGGCCTTGCTTGCGAAAACGGCCTTGGTCGCGGCTGCGCCAAATCTAAAAAATTTAGCAAATAGGAGGATGCGTTGAGAAAGATTATTTTAGCTGCGATCTTGGCGGCGACGGCTTTTGGCGGGAACTTTGAACAAGCTACGAAAATTTATCTAAAAAAATCGGACTTCGAAAACGGCGCGCGACTGTTTGAAAAATCTTGTAACGACGATAAAAATGCCGCCGGCTGCTATATGGCGGCGTTTTTAGGCGAGCAGGGGCTCTCGCATGACGACGATGGCGGCGGCGAAAAGACCTTTGCGCTATATAAAAAGGCCTGCGATATGGGCGACATGGACGGCTGCACGGCCGTAGCCGCGGTGTACGAGGGCACCATACTGTGGCAAATCTCTCAGATAGACTACGAAAAGGCGGCGGCGCTATATGAAAAGGCCTGCGAGGGCGGAGTCGGCGAGGCGTGCTATAGGGCTGCCGCTCATCACAGCGGCGAATACGGCGGCGCGAAAGACCCGCAAAAAGTCCGCAAATACTACTCGCTAGCCTGCGATCACAAAGACTCGCAAGGCTGCTATATGCTCGCGCAAGGATACGAAAAGAGCGAAAATGATATGAAAAAAGCGATGGATATCTACGGGGCCTCTTGCGATTACGGATATACGGAAGGTTGCGTCAAATTTAGAGAACTCGTTAAAAAAACGAAATAAAATCTGCGCCTCACTCGATTTTGCTTGTCTGGCGGGGCGTAAAACGCGGCGAGTGAGCTCTGCTCGCCGTTGTTTTTGATTTATGGACGGGCGTTGATTCGGCTTTGAGCTTTGCGTAGCGCCCGCTTCTAAAACTTCTATCATTTAAAATTTACTATTTTGGCTTTGCTCGGGCGTCTTTTTAAGCGTACCGCGTAACTGCCGCTAAAATATTTCCTTGAATCTGTCTTGGTTAAATGTGTCGCCGTCTCGCTCGCTAAAATCAAATTTGGCCAAATTTAACGCTCTGCAGTTTAAATTTAACTGCGAAATAGCGTGTCAAATTTGACGCTAAGCTAAATTTGCAGCCTCTAAATCCAAGCCGCAAATTTGAGTAGCAAAGTCCAAATTTGGCGACCGCAAAGCCGTTTTAAAATTTACCGCCTGGCAAATCGTAAATTTGACCGCCTAGTCAAGCGACCAAATTTAGCCGAGCAGCAGCTCAAATTTGACGCGCCTAGCAAGCGGGCTCCTGCTTAAATTTGCCGCACTTACCGAACTTATTTTACTCAAATTCGGCATTAAATTTACCGTCAAGCCCAGCTCAAATTTACCTAAAACAGTCCCTTGATAAGCCCTTTTATCGCATCTTTTTTCGCATCGCCCGTGGTGCCGTTTTCGTCGTCTTTGCCGAATTTCTTATCCAAAAATCTATCCAGCTCTTTGACCGCCTTGCCCTTTAGGTAGTCCGATCCGATCGTGTATTTCGGGTTGTCGCTAGTGCCAGTGACCGTGATGTCGATGTCGGTTTTTTCGTAGTTCATCTTGATCGGCACGTTTACGGCCTTGGTCGCCATGTCGTATTTGCCGCTAGTTACCGAGACGTGGCTTCTAGTTGCGTTCATATCGGCGTTAAAATCGATGAGGTTTTTGTTTATCGTGCCTTTTATTCTGCTGTTTTTATAGATTTCGCTCGTGATGTCGCGTCCGGTGAAGGTCCTTATCTGCTCGGTAAAATCGGTCTTTACGAGCCTGCCTTCGTCCACTATGACGTCAAATTTACCTTTTTGCGAGACGAGATTATAGTCCATCGTCATATCGCCCGTGCCGTCATATACGTGTGAGAGGCCCAAAAAGTCGGTTAGGCCTTTGGCGGTGAAGCTTTTTAAATTTGCATTTAGGATGTCGTCCTTTAAGACCGCTTTGAGATCGCCGTTAAAGAGCCGCGAATTTACGTTCGCGCTTAGCTTTTCGCCCGTTTTCGTCGCGTCGCCGATAACTAGCAAAGGCCCGTAAAGAGGTCGTCCGACCAAAAACTCGATCTCTTTTAGTTCTCTTATGCTAAGCTCAAAGTCCGCCTTCGCCGAGCCGCTTTCAAGCTCGTAGTCGCCTTTTAGATTTTTTAGCGCGATTAGGTTCTTGTTTGCGTTTGAGACGAGGTTTGCTACCGCGTCAAATTTAGCCTTGCCGCCGTTTATAGCGACGTCTGCATTGGCGTCAAATTTCGTGCCGCTTGGGAAGCGTTTATCCAGCTCCTTTGCTACGACGGCGCTGTTTACGATACCGTTTTTGACGTTAAATTTAGCCGTACCGCTGAGATTTTTCGGATCCAGTCCGCTTAGATTTACGGATCCGTCGATCACTGCGTCGGCGTAGTTTGGCAGCGCAGCCAGCGTAAATGCGTCTTTGAGCGAAAGCGCGCTTAAATTTGCCGTAAGTTTTTCGTTTTTTAGGTTCGCGTCTATCTTGCCGCCTAGAGCGTTTGCGTTTAGATCTAGTTCGCTAAGCGCGCCCTTTGCGAGCTTTGCCGCACCTTTGACGTCCACTTTGCCCGATAGTTTTTTGCCGATCAGCTCTTCAAATTTACCCAGATCATCGATGCCCGCGTCAAATTTAACGTCCGCATTTTTGTCGTCCAGTCCGTAAACGCCGCTTAGGCTCTTTAGTTTTAAAAGCTCGGAGTTTAGCGAGGCGTTAAATTTGGCTTTCGAGCTTGCCACATCGGCGTTTGCGTTTAGTTCAAAGGCTAGAGGTTTGCTTAAATTTATCTCCTTTGCGACCTGTTTTAGCTCGGCCGGATTTAGCCGTGCGTTTTTGGTGGCGAGCTTGACAGAGCCAGAAATATTTTGCGTGTTGTGCACGTCGTTTAGCACCGCTTCGCCGCTGATCGTTCCGCCGACAAATGCCGGGAAAGCGGCGATTTTAACCAGCTCGTCAAGCTTTAGCGAGCTGATTTTGGCGATTAGCTTGCCGCCGTTTAGCACCGCATCGACGTTACCGCCAAATCCCTCGATCTTTACATCGAAGTTTTTTAGCTCGCCTGCCGTAGCTATGACATTGCCGTTTGCTTTAAACGCGCCGCTAAGCTTTTGCCCCACGACGGGCTCAAATTTGGCTAGATCGTCCACGATGAGCTTGACGTCGCTGCTTAGGGTGTTTGAGTTTGGATCGTAGATCGTCTTGTCGCTGCCGATCGTCGCTAGCGGCGTGATCACCGCGCTTTTGGCGCTAATTATGCCGTCTTTAACGTCGGCTACGATTTTGCCGTTTGCGGCGAAATTTGACGGCAGAGTGACGTTAAAATCCTTTGCGATGAGCGCGTTATCGGTTTTGACGTCCAAGATATCGATGTTTGCGGTGCCGTTTGGTTTGCCGCCGCTTTCTACGATGTTTGCGACGGCTGAGATTTTACCGCGCGCGTAGATAGGCTGACCTGCTAGCGCTAGAGATTTTTCTACTTGTAAATTTTTGGCGTCGAGCTTTAAAGAAAGCGGCTTGTAGTCCTTTAAATTTGCGTCGAAGCTGATGTTTGAGCCTAGCATCTGGCCTACTCCGCTAGCAGCGAAATCGCTAAATTTGCCCTTTGCGATACCCGAGATTTTCATAGCTTCGTTTAGCTTGACGCCCAGGCTTTTTAGATCACTAACAGCGACGTCGTATTTTAGATCGAGGCTTTGAGAGAAAATCGAAAGCCCGCCGTTTATGTTCGCCGCGATCTCGCCGTTTACGTTCGCTACGATATCTACGCTCGTCGGACGGATCTGAAATTTGTCAAATTTAACGTCAAATCCGCTTTTTTCTTTAATCAAATTTTGGGCATACGGTTTAACCAAACCGTTGCCAAAATCCGTAAAGGCCGCAACGTAAGCCGCGATAAGCAAAGCAAAAACCAGTCCGAGCAGGGCGCCTAAAATTTTCATCGTCTATCCTTTTAGATTTAGTTTAATTTTATTATGAAACTTGAGCCGATTGTACTAAGACTTGTTAAGAAATTTAGCTAAATTATTGACAAATTCTAAAAATTTGACTATAATTTCATCACTCAAAACAAAAGAGTGCTAAAAAAGTAAAAATTAAACCATAAAGGATGAATCATGAATTTTCAACCGTTAGGCAAACGAGTCTTAGTCGAGCGTCTCGAGGACGTCAAAACGACCACTTCGGGCATCATTATACCCGATAATGCAAAAGAAAAACCTTTAAGCGGCAAGGTTTTGGCGGTATCAAGCGAGGTAGAAGGCGTGAGCGTGGGCGATAGCGTGGTTTTCGCTAAATACGGCGGCACCGAGGTCGTGCTTGATGGTAAAACATATTTGGTTCTAAAAATCGAAGATGTTTTAGGCGTTTTAAAATAATCTAAATTTAAAGGAAAAAAGATGGCAAAAGAGATATTTTTTTCAGACGAGGCTAGAAATAGACTATACGAAGGCGTTAGAAAACTAAACGACGCGGTAAAAGTAACGATGGGGCCTCGCGGCAGAAACGTACTAGTGCAAAAGAGCTTCGGCGCTCCTGCTATCACCAAAGACGGCGTGAGCGTAGCTAAAGAGGTCGAGCTAAAAGACGCTCTAGAAAACATGGGCGCAGGCCTAGTAAAAGAGGTCGCTAGCAAAACAAACGACGAGGCGGGCGACGGCACGACTACGGCTACGGTTTTGGCGCACTCTATCTTTAAAGAGGGCTTAAGAAACATCACCGCAGGCGCAAATCCGGTCGAGGTAAAACGCGGTATGGATAAAGAGGCCGCAGCTATAATCGCCGAGCTAAAAAGCCTATCGCGCAAAGTAACCGATAAAAAAGAGATCGCGCAAGTAGCGACTATCTCGGCAAACTCAGACTCTGCTATCGGCGGACTGATCGCTGACGCGATGGAAAAAGTCGGCAAAGACGGCGTCATTACCGTCGAGGAAGCAAAATCTATCCACGACGAGCTAAACGTGGTCGAGGGTATGCAGTTTGACCGCGGATATCTAAGCCCGTACTTCATCACAAATGCCGAAAAGATGCAGGTCGAGCTAAGCAATCCGTTTATCTTGCTATTTGATAAGAAGATTACAAATTTAAAAGACCTACTACCTGTACTTGAGCAGATCCAAAAAACAGGCAAACCGCTACTAATCATCGCTGAAGATATCGAGGGCGAGGCGCTTGCGACGCTAGTAGTAAATAAGCTTCGAGGCGTGCTAAACATCTCTGCGGTTAAGGCTCCTGGCTTTGGCGATCGCAGAAAAGCGATGCTTGAGGATATCGCGATATTAACCGGCGGCGAAGTAGTGAGCGAAGAGCTAGGCAGAACGCTAGAAAGCGCGACTCTAAACGATCTAGGACAAGCTTCAAGCGTCATCATCGATAAAGACAACACGACTATCGTAAACGGCGCAGGTGAGAAATCGGCAATCGACGCTAGAATCATCCAGATAAAAGCTCAAATCGCGGAAACTACGAGCGACTACGACAAAGAAAAACTACAAGAGCGCCTAGCTAAGCTAAGCGGCGGCGTAGCGGTTATCAAGGTTGGAGCGGCTACCGAGACCGAGATGAAAGAGAAAAAAGACCGCGTGGACGACGCTCTAAGCGCGACTAAAGCGGCCGTAGAGGAGGGTATCGTGATCGGCGGCGGCGCTGCGTTTATCAAGGCGAGCGCAAAAGTGGATCTACAACTAAGCGGCGACGAAGCTATCGGCGCAGATATCGTAAGACGCGCGCTAACCGCTCCGCTACGCCAGATCGCTGAAAACGCGGGATTTGACGCGGGCGTAGTAGCGAACTCCGTAAGCGTTAGCAAAGACGACAACTACGGCTTTAACGCGGCTACAGGCGAGTACGTGGATATGTTTAAAGCCGGTATCATCGACCCGGTCAAGGTTGAGCGCGTGGCTCTTCAAAACGCGGTTAGCGTGGCGAGCCTGCTTCTAACCACGGAAGCTACCATAAGTGAGCTAAAAGAGGATAAACCGATGCCTGCGATGCCTGATATGAGCGGTATGAGCGGCATGGGCGGAATGATGTAATACGCCTTTATCTGCGGAGGGCTTCGGCTTTCCGCAGTGAAATTCTTACTATATAACCAAATATCGTTCAAAGTTTATAAATTTAAAGCAACTTAAGACTAATTCGTATTTAATTGAAATTTTTATACAATATCTGAATTTTTAGCAAGACAATTCAAATTTTGGCTACAGAAGAGTATGCTTATTTTGTAATATTGGAGATATTCTTTAGGAGGCGCCTAGTCTAGGCAAGCCCGTGCTAGTAATCAGAAATACTACCGAAAGACCAGAGGTTGTTGAGTCGGGCTCGGTTAGGCTCGTTGGCGTTGATAAGGAAAATATAGTATCGCAAGCTCAAATTTTGCTTGATAATGGTAAAATTTACCAAGAAATGTCTAAGGCGCGAAGTCCATATGGAGATGGAGATGCCTGCGCTAAAATAGTAGAATTTGTAAAAAAATAAGATCGGAGCGACAATGAGGCAAAAAGTTTGCGTGGTTGGACTTGGGTATATAGGTCTGCCAACAGCTGCGCTTTTGGCAAATAAAGGCTACAAAGTGCACGGAGTGGATGTCGTAAAAAGCACCGTAGACACGATAAATCAAGGCAAAATCCACATTGTTGAACCCGAGCTCGACGTTTTTGTAAAAGGCGCTATAAATAGCGGAAATTTAAGAGCGGACATAAAACCTGATTTCGCCGATATTTTTATCATAGCCGTTCCGACTCCGTTTCGCGATGGTTTTGTGCCAAATTTGGATTATGTTTCAAACGCTACGGCATCAATAGCGCCGTATGTAAAAAATGAAAATATAGTAATTTTAGAATCCACGTCTCCTGTGGGCACGACGGAGATGGTGGAAAAAATCCTCAAAGAAAACGGCGTAGATACGAGTAAAATTTATATAGCTCACTGCCCCGAAAGAGTTTTGCCCGGCAAGATAATAAAAGAGCTTGTGCAAAACGATAGGATCGTGGGCGGCCTTAGCAAAGAGGCAGCAGAGAAAACGGCAGAGTTTTATAAAACATTTGTAGAAGGCGAAATTTTGCAAACCGACGCGAAAACTGCAGAGATGGCAAAGCTCACGGAAAATTCTTTTCGCGACGTAAATATAGCATTTGCAAACGAGCTCAGCATTTTATGTGACAAATTTGACATTAACGTCTGGGAGCTCATACGGCTAGCAAATCGCCATCCGCGAGTTAATATTTTAAATCCGGGCGCCGGCGTGGGGGGGCACCGTATAGCCGTCGATCCATGGTTTATTGTCCATGCGGGCGGCGATAACGCAAAGCTCATAAAAACAGCCAGGCAAGTAAATACGCACAAAAGCGAATGGGCTATAGAAAAGATAAAAAATGCCGCTTTGAAATTTGAATTAAAAAATAGTAGAAAGCCAAAAGTAGCGTGCATGGGGCTTGCTTTTAAGCCGGACATCGACGATTTGCGGGAGTCGCCTGCGCTAAATATAGCTAGACGCTTGATCGCAGACGGCGTAGATGTGATCGCTGTAGAGCCCAATATTAATGCTCACAAAGGTTTTGAGGTAGTGGATTATAAAAAGGCTATCGAAATTTCGGACATTATCGTATTTTTAGTCGGACATAAGGAATTTAAAGGGCTAAAAATAGAAAAAGAAGTTTTGGATTTTTGCGGGGTTTTGAATTAATATGAAGGGCATAATTCTAGCAGGCGGTAGCGGCACCAGACTTTACCCCGTAACAAGAAGTATTAGCAAGCAATTGCTTCCTGTATATGACAAACCGATGGTTTATTATCCATTATCGGTTTTGATGTTGGCAGGCATTAGGGAGATATTGATTATTTCAACTCCGCAAGATATAGGAAAATTTGAAGAACTCTTGGGTGACGGAAGTGATTGGGGAATAAAATTAGAATATAAAATTCAGCCAAATCCAGACGGTTTAGCGCAAGCTTTTATTTTAGGCGAAGATTTTATAGGAAATGATAGCGTATGTTTGATACTTGGCGATAATATTTTTTATGGAAGCGGTTTAAGTAGAATGGTGCATAATGCAGCCTCCTTAAAATGCGGTGCGGTGATTTTTGCTTATCAAGTAAAAGACCCGGAAAGATTTGGAGTAGTAGAGTTTGATGGAGATAGGAGCGTAGTAAGTATTGAAGAAAAACCAGCAATTCCAAAATCAAATTTTGCAGTTAACTTGAGATTACTAGTGTAAATCAAGAATACTTAAAAAGAAAAAAATTAAAAGTGGAACTTTTAGGACGTGGTTTCGCTTGGCTTGATACCGGCACCCATGATAGTTTAATTGATGCAGGGCAGTTTGTGCAAACTATAGAACAAAGACAGGGTTATAAAATAGCTTGCCTAGAAGAAATAGCATATAATAATAGCTGGATAACTAAAGAAAAAATTTTAGAGATAGCAAAACCGCTTTCAAAAAATGGATATGGACAATATCTTTATGCCTTAGTAAAGGATGTTGGTGTTCGGTAATTATCACAATACAACAATTTTGGTAACCGGTTGCGCTGGTTTTATAGGGAGTAATTTTATTCCTTATTTTTTGGAAAAATATGAAAATTATAACATTGTAAATTTGGACCTTTTAACATATGCTGGAAATTTGGATAATTTAAAAGAAATAGAAAATAATAAGAGGTATAAATTTATAAAGGGAGATATATGCAACAAAGAGTTGGTTGAGTTTATCTTTAAGGAGTATGATATTAGGGGCGTTATACATTTTGCTGCTGAAAGTCATGTCGATAACTCTATAAAAAATCCAGGCGTTTTTGTGCGAACAAACGTAAATGGTACTTACACGCTAATAAATGAAGCTAAAAATTATTGGATGAATAGGCCTTTTGCGTATAAAGATGACTATGTAGGGTGTAGATTTCATCATATTTCTACCGATGAAGTTTATGGTGCGTTGGGTGAAGTTGGACTTTTTAGCGAAACTACGCCTTATGCTCCAAATTCTCCATATTCTGCATCAAAAGCATCAAGCGATATGATAGTAAGGGCTTACCATAATACGTATGGCTTAGATATTGTTATTACAAATTGCTCGAATAATTATGGCCCAAAACAACATCATGAAAAGCTAATACCAACAATTATTAGGAATGCCTTGCAAAATAGACCAATACCAATATACGGTGACGGTAAAAATATAAGAGATTGGCTCTATGTTTTAGACCATTGCAGGGGGGTAGATTTGGCTTTTCATAATGGAAAAAGCGGTGAAAGCTATAACATTGGCGGGAGAAACGAAAGAACAAATTTGCAAATAGCTCATAAGATTTGTGAAATTTTGGATAGAATTTTTCCGCAGAAACCAAGCCATAAAAATTTGATAACTTTTGTAGAAGATCGTGCTGGACACGATAGAAGATATGCTATTGATGCGACTAAAATCGAAAACGAGCTTAGCTGGAAGGCAAGTGAGAATTTTGACAGCGGGATGGTTAAGACTGTTGAGTGGTATGTGAAAAGGTTTGGGGTTTCGGAATGAGTGATAATATATTAAGTTTAATTGGTAGAGTAAATCGGCTATTTGGTGTTGACGTCAGGCGTCTTAATAATGATTTATTAGAGGCGGTTAAAAATTCTACCTTTCTAGTTATAGGCGGAGCCGGCAGTATCGGTCAGGCCGTAACAAAAGAAATATTTAAAAGAAATCCTAAAAAGCTTCATGTCGTCGATATTTCCGAAAACAACATGGTTGAATTGGTTAGAGATATTAGGAGTAGTTTTGGGTATATAGACGGTGATTTTAAAACATTTGCTCTTGATATCGGAAGCGATGAATACGACGCTTTCATAAAATCCGATGGGAAATATGATTACATATTAAATTTGTCGGCCTTAAAGCATGTAAGAAGCGAAAAAGATCCATTTACCCTTATGCGTATGTGCGAAACAAATATTTTCAACACTGATAAGACGTTAATGCAGGCAATAGAAAACGGTACGAAAAAATATTTTTGCGTAAGTACGGACAAGGCCGCAAATCCAGTAAATATGATGGGCGCAAGCAAGAGAATTATGGAGATGTTTGTGATGAGAAAATCAAAACAAATCGATGTCTCTATGGCAAGATTTGCTAATGTAGCCTTTAGTGACGGTTCGCTACTTCATGGGTTTAATAAAAGGATCGAAAAAAACCAGCCCATTGTAGCGCCAAATGATGTGAAAAGATATTTCGTAACACCGCAAGAAAGTGGAGAACTTTGTTTGATGTCTTGTATATTTGGAGAAAATAGAGATATTTTCTTTCCGAAGTTAAGCGAGAATTTGCATCTCATAACTTTTTCAGAGATAGCCGTTAAATATTTGGAAAATTTAGGATATGAGCCGTATTTATGCAAGGATGAAGACGAGGCAAGAGAGCTGGCCAAGACCTTGCCTAAAACAGGTAAGTATCCATGCTTATTTACTGCTAGCGACACGACCGGCGAGAAGGATTTTGAAGAGTTTTTTACCGATAAGGAAATTTTAGATATGGACAAATTTGAGAGTATTGGCATTATAAAAAACGATCCACTATACGACGAAAATCTTTTGAATAATTTCGAAGCAACTATCAAAAAGTATAAGCAGAATTTAACTTGGACAAAAGATGATATAGTAAGAGAATTTTTTAAACTAATCCCTGACTTTGGATACAAAGATACCGGTAAATATCTAGACGGAAAGATGTAACATGAAGCTTTCAATGGTAACAACACTATATAAGTCATCGCCTTATATAGACGAATTTTATGTAAGAATATCAAAAGAGGCACAAAAAATAACAGATGATTATGAAATAATATTTGTTGATGATGGAAGTCCCGATGATAGTCTTTCTAAGGCGGTAGCCTTGTATGAAAAGGATAGTAGAGTAAAGGTTGTAGAGCTTTCTAGAAATTTTGGTCATCATAAAGCTATAATGACTGGACTCTCGCATGCAAAAGGCGAATTTATATTTTTAATAGATAGCGATCTAGAGGAGGAGCCAGAGCTTCTAGGAAAATTTTGGGAAGAATTGCATAAAGAAAAGGATATAGATGTAGTTTTTGGGGTGCAAGAAAGTCGGAAAGGCAGATGGTTTGAGAAAGCCACAGGTAGCCTATTTTGGAAAGTTTTTAATAAACTATCCGATATAAGAATTTCAGAAAATCCATTAACTATCAGAATAATGAATAAAAAATTTATTGAAAACTTGATAAAATTTAAAGAACGAGAACTATTTTTGGCAGGTATTTTTGAGTTGGTCGGTTTTAATCAAAAATCTATTATTGTATATAAAAAATCAAAACAATGCACAACGTATAGTTTGTTCCATAAGTTAAAGTTATTAAATAATGCGGTAGTTTCATTTTCGTCTTTTCCGCTTTATTTAAGTTTTTATATTGGACTCTTGGTTGTAAGCTTTTCTTTTGTTTATGGATTATATCTTGTTTTAAATAAAATTTTATTCAATCTCGCAACTTCTGGTTGGACATCTTTGATGGTTTCTATATGGTTTTTAAATGGAGTTTTGCTTATAAGTATTGGAATTCTAGGCTTATATGTATCAAAAATATTTCAAGAGATAAAAAATAGACCAATAGTGGAAAAAAATGTTTATGGAAGTGATGAAAATGAATAGATTAGATAGTAGTTTGGATGGTTACAAGAAAGAATTTAAATATGACTTTGATAATGATATTATACTTAAGTATTATCCAAAAAGAGTTATAGAAAAATTAGTTGACGGGAGTTTTTTGGAACTTGGCTTGGGGCATGGGTATACCATAGGTGAGTTCTTAAAAAAAGTAAAGTCTTATACTGTGTTGGATGGTTCTCCTGCTGTTATTAAAAATTTTATTACAAATGAACCAGAACTATCAAAAAAAGTTAATATAATACAGACCTATTTTGAAACTTATGAAACAGACCAGAAATTTGATAATATCATGATGGGCTTTATCTTGGAGCATGTTGAGGATCCTGATATTATTTTGGAAAAGTATAAAAATATGCTAGCTAAAAATGGTAAAATTTTTATATCTGTACCAAATGCGGAATCTTTGCATCGCAGGTTTGGTTTTTGTGCTGGTTATTTGAATGATTTAAAGCAATTATCTGATGCTGATATAATATTTGGCCACAGAAGATATTATAATAAAAGCGAACTATTGTATTTGGCAAAAAGGCATGGATTAAAGATATTAAGCATAGAAGGTATTTTTTTAAAGCCTTTAACAACCCAACAACTACAATCACTTAACTTAACAAATGATATTATAAATGCAATGCTTGAAGTTGGTAAAAATTATCCAGAACTATCAAATGCTATATTAATGGAGCTTATAATTGAATAATGTTTTAATAACTGGTAGTAGCGGTTTTGTTGGCCTGAGGGTTTTAGAAGAGTTGCGAAAAGATAATAAATGCAAGGGTGTATCAAGAGCATCTGGAGTAGATATAACAGACTATTCATCCCTAAGAAGAATTGATTTTACTCCGAATGCCATAATACATACAGCTGCGAGCCTGAATAATAATTTAGAAGATTGTTTTTTGTCAAATACATTGGGTACATTTAATGTATGTAAATATGCCAAAGAAAATAATGTAAAACATATTATCTTTATTTCTTCTATATCTGCCCTAGACAATATTCAAAATGAGTATAGTAACAATTATGGTTTTTCAAAGAGACAATCCGAGGAGATAGCTATAAGATATTGCCAAGATAACAATATAAAACTGACTATTTTAAGATGCTCGCAGATATATGATGAGAAACAAAATGCTAGAAAAAGTCAAAAAATGTTATATGATTTTATAGATATAGCAAAAAGTAAAAAAGAGATCATTATATATGGCAATAAGAATCCAATAAGAAATTATATATTTGTACAAGATGTGGTAAACATAATAAAAGATAGCTTAGAGAATAGTATATATGGTATTTACAATGTTATAAATCCTAAAAGTCATACGGTAACTGAAATAGCGTATACTATTTTTGATGTACTGGGAGAGATAAAGCCAAATATATATTATTTGGAGTATCAAACAGATATTTTGTCAATTTATATACCAAATGATAACTTGTATCTAAGATATAGAAATTATTTGGATTTAAAATCAGGAATAAAAAAAATACTAGAATATGAAAAATAAAAAGTATACTATATTGGTAACTGGCGTTGGTGCTATTATTGGTTATGGGATAATAAAGAGCCTTAGGGTTTCAGGATATGATTGTAATATTATAGGTATTGATATTTTTTATGATGCTGTTGGTCAAAAATGGTGTGACGAATTTGTTCAAGGCAAGAGGGCCGACTCAAAAGATTTTATAAATTTTATTAATAATATCGTTAAAAAACGTAGTATTAATTTAGTAATTCCAGGAATTGAACAAGATTTAGAAAGTCTAATAAAAAACTTTGAAAAGTTAAATAAAAATGCTAAATACGTATTAAATAATAAAGAGTTATTTGATGTTTTTTACAACAAGAAAAAAACTTATGATTTTTTGTCAAACAAGATAGATTTAATACCATATATTTATTTTTGTGATAATCTGTATGAAAAAGCAAAAGATAAATTTGGGCTTCCTTTCATATTAAAACAAGACGTTTCTTATGCGTCCAAAGGTGTAGCAACTATATGTAATCAAAAAGATTTTATGTATTTTGTAAAAAAATTTGGTCAAAATTGAATGGCTCAAAAAAAACTTGATATAAGAAAT
>CAUQOI010000016.1:0-26769 GCA_963519525.1 uncultured Campylobacter sp. | reverse complement strand
TGGTGGCGATGAGAGCCGTTATCTCGCCCTCAAGCTCAAACGACAAAACCGCGTTATCTTCAAATTTAGCGTGGATCTTGCGCGAGCATTTTATATCGGCGCTTTTTATCTCTTTTCCGCTTAAAAACCTAATGAGATCTATATCGTGCACGGCTAGATCGGCTAGTATGCCCACATCCGCGATTCGCTGCGGAAAGGGCGCGTTTCTGGTTATTTGCACGCTATAAATTTCCTCGTTTTCAAGCTCTTTTTTTAGAGCCGCGATCGCTGGGTTAAAGCGCTCGACGTGCCCGACGGCTACCTTTATATCTTGCCGCTTAGCTTCGTCAAGTAAAATTTGAGCATCCGCGGCATTTGCGCAAACGGGCTTTTCGATGAGCAAATTTAGCCCTTTTCGCATGCATTTTAGCGCCGCTTCTTTATGTAGCGAGGTCGGCGTAGCGATGACGGCGGCGTCTAAATTTTCGTTCTCTAGCATCTCGTCAAGATCAGCGTAAATTTTATACGCGAAATTTTCCTTGCTAAACGGATCGCAAAGCGCGATTATCTGCACGCCCGCGACGTTTTGCAGCGCGCGGTAGTGGTTTTTACCCATTACGCCTAGACCTATGAGCGCAAATTTAAGCATTATTTATAACCTCGATGACGTAGTCTTGTTCCTCATTGGTTACAAATGCAGACATCGGCAGCGCCATTATATCCTGCGCCACCGCTTCGCTCACGGCAAAATCGCCAAGCTTATAGCCAAGATCCTTAAACACCTCTTGTAAATGCAGCGGCACAGGATAATAAACCCCCGTCGGCACGCCTTTTTGCGCGCATATTTCTAGCATTTTCGCTCTATCTTTTACGCGGATGCAGTACTGCGCCCACGCCGAGACGTTACCCTCCGCGACAAAAGGCGCTACGACGCCCTTTAGCTCGCTAGTATACTTAGCCGCGATCTCTTGGCGTTTTGCGATTTCGGCGTCAAGGTATTTTAGCTTGACGTTTAAAATGCCCGCCTGGATGGCGTCGAGTCTGCCGTTTATGCCGACGTATTTGTGGATGTAGCGCTCTGACTGGCCGTGGTTTAGCAGGATGCGTATCTTTTCGTTTAGGGCGTCGTCGTCCGTAAATATCGCTCCGCCGTCGCCGTAGCAGCCAAGCGGCTTAGCCGGAAAAAACGAGGTCGTAGCGATGCGCGAGAGGTTGCAGGATTTTACGCCGTTTTGGCTCGCGCCAAAGCTTTGCGCGGCGTCCTCGATAACAGTTAGGCCGTGCTTTTGCGCGATAGCGTTTATCGCCGCCATATCCGCCGCCTGCCCAAAAAGCGACACCGGCACGATAGCCTTGGTCTTTGGCGTGATCTTTGCCTCGATCAAATTTGGATCGATATTATACGTCCTCTCGTCGATATCGACGAACACGGGCTTTGCGCCTAAAAACGCTATCATCTCGGCCGTAGCGATAAAGGTAAAAGGCGTCGTGATGATTTCGTCGCCGGGCTTTATATCAATCGCCATAAAGGCAAGTAATAGCGCGTCCGTGCCGCTACTGCAAGCTATAGCGTGCTTTGCGCCGCTAAATTTAGCCAGATTTTCCTCCAGCTCGCCGACCTTGCCGCCGATATAGACCGAGCTATCCAGCACCTCTTTGATTTGCTCGTCGATTTCGTTTTTGTATTTTTGATACTGAGCTTGTAAATTTATAAAATTTATCTTCATCTTTTGCTCCTATTTTATGGATCTTAGTATCTCCTCGCCGGCATCATCCAGCCTCTTTCCGTTAAAGTGCGCCTTGCAAAACTCCACTATCTTGCCGTGAAATTTGGCGTAAATTTTATTCATCTCTAGCTCGCGTCCGTACGCCTCGCAGATCCGCTCGCTATCTACGGCTTCTAGCCACTCGCGCGCCTCTTCGTAGCTTTCAAACTCATACCCAAAAAAGCTCAAAATCCGCAAAGCGTAGCTATCTACGACCATCACCTCGCGCCCGCACGCGTAGCAAAGCACCGCGTCGCAGCTCTCCGCGCCGATACCTTTGATGCCTAGTAACCACTCGCGGCTCACGTTTTCTTTGAAATTTTCAAAATCTCCGAATTTTTTAAAAATCGCCTCGCAAAGCGTTTTTAGGCGTTTTGCCTTGGTGTTGTAAAAGCCGCTTGGCTTTATGAGCAGGGCAAGCTCGGTCGCGGGAGTTTTTACGATGCCCTCAAGGCTCATCAAATTTGCGTTTTTTAGATTATTTAGCGCTTTATCGGCGTTTTTCCAGTTTGTATTTTGTATCAAGACGGCGCCGACCACGACCTCGAAAGTACCTGCGTTTGGCCACCACAGAGGGTCGTCCGCGTCAGCCTTTACGCCCGCGTTTTTTAGCGCCAAAAAAAGCTGCGTGCTATCCATCGTTTTTCCTTTTTCTAGTTTTGTGAGTAAATTTTAGCCAGCGACTCTTGCTCAAATTTATAGCGGCAAAAGCGTTAAATTTATCGCCGAAACGCCGCGATTAAATTTGAGTAAAAGCCGCGGCCGTTAGCTCGGCTCAAATTTGTGCGCTCATTTATGTAAATTTAACCGCTCGCTGCACCAAAGGCTCGCTAACTCCGTCTATCACGCGGACCTTAAAGGCATCCGCGCAGCGCCCGCCGTCAAATTCAAACACGACCATTTGAAAGATTCGCCTGCATTTTTCATTTACCTTAAACGAGTGCTTTAGCCCCGTTAAAAAGCTCTTCACGGGCGCTTCCGCGTCCATGCCGATGACGCCGTCAAACGCCCCGCTAAGCCCGACGTCGCTGACATATGCGGTACCGCTAACTATTTGCAAATCATCGGTGCCAACGTGCGTGTGAGTGCCCGCTATCGCTCCCACTCGCCCGCAAAACAGCCTAAAAAAGGCATTTTTCTCGCTCGTGGCCTCGGCGTGAAAGTCTATGAGGATATTTTCGCTCTCGCACTCCTCTAGCGCGCACTCGGCCTCCAAAAAGGCGTTATTCGTATGCGGCAAACCGTAGTGCCCCATCAAATTTACCACGCTTAGGCTCTTGCCCTCTTTGCTCAAATTTATCGCGCCGCGCCCAGCAGTTCCCGCGAAGTGATTATACGGGCGGATGATAGGCAGGGCGTCCATCAGCGCTACCACGTCTTTTTTATCAAAGCTATGGTTGCCGCCCGTGATCGCGTCGATACCGCAGCCAAGCAGCTCGTGCGCGTTTATTGCGGTTAGACCAAAGCCGCCGCTCGCGTTTTCGGCGTTTGCAACGATAAAGTCAAGCTCGAATTCTCGCTTAAATTTGGGCAAATTTTGTATAACCGCGCTTCGTCCCGCGCGCCCGACGATATCGCCCACAAAACCCACTCTAGTTAAATTTGCCATCAAATTTTATCTTTATAGCTTAGATAAAACTGCCTTGCCGTGCGTCCGGAGCGGCTCGCGCGTAGCTGGGCGTATTGCTTTGCTAGCTCGTGAAGCATCGCTCTGTCGCCTACGAAATCTTTAAAATAAAAATCCACTATCTTTAGATAGTCCGCAAAACTGCCCTGATAAAAGCTAAGCCAAAGCCCGAATCTATCGCTAAGTGCGATCTTTTCCTCGACCGCGTCGCTATAGTGCAGCTCCGTCTCGCCGACCCTTGCGCCCTCGTTGTCGCTTTTTAGCTCGCTGATCAGGTGGCGGCGGTTTGAGGTGGCGTAGACTAGCACGTTTTTAGGCGCCTTTTCGATCGAGCCTTCAAGCACGGGTTTTAAAAATTTATAGCTCATATCTCCCGCCTCGAAGCTAAGATCGTCGCAAAAAATGATAAATTTAAAGCTGCTATCCCTGATCTCGTAAATGATCTCTGGTATCATCTCTAGCTCGTCGTTTTTTAGCTCGATTAACCGAAGGCCCTCAGGATAAAATTTAGTAAAAACGGCTTTAACCAGGCTACTTTTACCGCAGCCTCGCGCGCCCCAGAGTATCGCGTGATTAGCACCCTTGCCCTCTAAAAAATTTCGCGTATTTTCTACGAGCTCTTCTTTTTGTTTTTCGATCCCGACAAGCCCATCAAGCTGCGTAAAATCAACATCCGTTACGCCCTTTAAAGCGCCGAATTTGCGCCGATAAATCGCTGCGGCAGTCGTGTTCCAGTCTATCATTTTTCCGCCCGTCCTTTATTTAGTTTTCTAAGGTAGATTAATATCTCCTCTATCACGTCATCATCGTCTTTGCTCTTTGATTTTAGCCTGGTTTGCTCGCCGTTTTGTGCGGTTAGCACGATGTTTTGCTCGGCGTTTGAGATGGCTTTAAAGCCTGCTTTTATCGCTAAAATTTTAATTATAATGAGGCTTAAAAACTGCTTGGTGTAGATGTCAGGCTTGCCGAATCTATCCTCGATCTCGCTCTCTATCTCGTAAACTTCGGCAACCTCTTTGCACTTGCTAAGCCGCCTATATAGCTCCAGACGCAGCCTATCCTCGCCGATAAACTCCGAGTTTAAAAACGCGTTTATACTAAGTTTCAGGTCGATTTTCGCACTCTCAAAGCTCTCTTTATTTAGTAGTTTATTTATCTCTTCTTCAAGCATCTTGATGTAGAGCGAGTAGCCGATCGCCTCTATATGGCCGCTTTGAGCTTCGCCGACGAGGTTGCCGCCGCCTCTGATTTCTAGATCGTGATACGCCAGCACGCTGCCCGAGCCCAAAAACGAATTGCTCTCAAGCGCGACTAAGCGTTTTAGCGCATCCTCGCTTAGGGCGTTTTTGTCTTCGACCAGGAAGTAGCAATACGCCTGCTTATCGCTCCTGCCGACGCGTCCGCGTAGCTGATGTAGGTCTGCTATGCCGAATTTATTTGCGCCCTCGATGATGATGGTGTTTACATTTGGCAGGTGGATGCCGCTTTCTACGATGCTAGTGCTTAGCAGCACGTCGTATTCGCCGTTTTCAAACCTCATCATCTCCTCTTCGGTCGTTTTAGCATCGATCTTGGAGTGTAGCGTGAGGATGCGTAAACTCGGCATGATGTCTAAAATTTGCTTTTTTGCCTGAGGCATCGTGGCGATGTGGTTGTGGATATAAAAAATTTGCCCGCCGCGGCGCAGTTCGCGCATCACGGCCTCTTTTACCGCCTTTTCGTCCCACTCGCGCACGCTAGTTCGCACGTCTAGGCGCGAGCTTGGCGGAGTTTGCAGCACGGAGTAGCCCTTGACGCTTGAAAGCGCCATATTTAGGCTGCGCGGTATCGGAGTCGCACTCATAGATAGCACGTGCGAGGCGCTTGAAATCTCTTTTAGTTTTTCTTTTTGCTTGACGCCGAATTTATGCTCTTCATCGATGATTATGAGGCCTAAATTTGAGGGCTTAACCGATAAAAGCGAGTGCGTACCCACGCAAACGCAAGGCTGTCCTGCCTCCAGCGCCTTTACGGCTACCGCTTTTTCCTTTGCGCTCGTGAAGCGGTCGAGCTTAAAGACGCTAACGTCAAATTTACCCAACCGCTCTTTTAGGCTTTTAAAATGCTGCGAGCTAAGAAGCGTCGTCGGCACGAAAAATAGCGCCTGAAAGCCCGATTTTACGCACTTAAATATCGCGTTCATCGCAACTTCGGTTTTACCGAATCCCACGTCGCCGCTAAGCAGCCTATCCATCACCTTGCCGCTTTTTAGATCGTTTGCGATGTCGCTTGATGCGCGCTCCTGATCTCTCGTGTAGGCAAAGCCCGCGTTTTGCAAGAAATTTAGATACTCCGCATCGTCCTTTTCGATGATTTCGCCGCGGATTAGCTCGCGCTGGGCGGCTAGTGAAATAATCTTTGACGCGATAACGAAAAGCTTGGCTCTAACTTTTTCTTTTATCTTGGCGAAATTCGCCTTGCCTAGACGGTCTAAAACCGCGATACTACCGCTACCGGCAACGTATCTGTCGATCAAATTTAGATGCTCGACGGGCAAAAGCAGCTTGTTCTCGTTTTGGTAAACGATCACGACGAACTCGCGCGTCCTGCCGAGCACCGTTAGCTTTTCAAGCCCCGTAAATTTACCGATGCCGTACTCCTCGTGTACGACGTAGTCGCCCGCCTTTAGCTCGTCGATGACTAGACTCGGTTTTTTGGCGCGCTTTTTCTTTTCAAATTTATTTAGCGAAACGATGATTTCGGCCGCCGAGACCAAATTTAACGCCGCCTCGGTTTGCACGAACTCTACGTTTTTATATTCGCTCAAATTTAATGCGTAAAAAAGCCCCTCGTTACGCGCTAAAACTTTGATTTTTTTATTTTTATTTAGCTCGAAAAAATCGGCGTTTAAAGTTACGCTTAGGTCTTTATAAACTTTAGCCGCGGGCAATACGGGCAAATTTGCCACCTCGCCCAGATCGCGCTCAAAGCCGTCAAATTTTTTCGTTAAAACCGTTTTAAATTCGCGCGTATAGTCAATAAACCCATCTATCGCCCAAAATCCGAGCGTCTTTAGATCGCTGATTAGCGCGTCGGTCTCGATCTCTTTTATTTTTTTGGAGGTTTTTTCAAATTCAGCCTCGCCCAGAGCCGCGATGAAAGGCGAAATTTCAACGCTTTTTAGCTCGGTTTTGTTTGAAATTTGCGTCTGCGTGCTGTAGTGTCTGATGCTCTCTATCTCGTCGTCAAAGAGCAAAATGCGGTTTGGCTCCTGCGCGCCGACGCAAAAAACGTCTATAATCTCGCCGCGCACGCAAAACTCGCCCTCGCTCTCCACGATATCCACCGCCTCGTAGCCAAAGCGCAGTAGCTTTTGGGCTAGCTCTTTGGGATCGATTTTATCGCCGAAATTTAGAGTAAGCTTTTGTAGGTGTTTTTTGCCGGGAAGTTTGTTTAGAACCGTGCAAACGGGGCTAATAAGGAGCTTTTTGCCCTCAAATTCGTAAAATTTGGCTAGCTCGGATGATAACTCGAAAAGCTCGGCGCTAAAGCTGCGCAGATCATCGCCCTCGCGTGCTCTAAAATCGGGCAATCTAAATACCTTAAGCCCGGCAAATTCCGCCGCGCTAAGAGCCGCGATGGCCTCCTTGTCATCCTCGCAGACGAGTAGCTGCGCATCGCCTCCGTTTAAAAAATACTCAAAAACCTCACTTTGCACCGCGGTACCTTTTTAGGAAGGCTTCCACGAGGTAAAACGACCCGAACGCCAGATACTCCTCGTCCGCGCGCACGTCAGTAAAGCCCTCAAACTCCATACCGAGCTGGCGCAAAGCCTCTTTCACCTGCTCCGTCGCAAGCTCGCGGCCCGGCGTCTCGTACTCGATGATGTAGGTTTTTTTGACGATTGGCCTGATCGCCTTTAGGACGGCTTTTATGTCCTTATCGGCAAAGGCGTTAAAGATCAAATTTAGCTTTTTGCCCTCAAATCTTTTCACGAGAGCTTGCGCCGCCATCTCGTTGTGCCCGACATCGATCGTTACGTTTGGCGAGATCTTTTCACAGCGTCCATTTAGATCTAGCGCACCCAAATTTGCTAAATTTAAGCTAAACCCAAGCTCCTTAAACGCCGAAGAGCTGAGAGTCAAATTTGAACGTAAAAACTCTGGTAAGCCGAATTTTTCCGCATAAATTTTAATCTCATTTTTATCATCGTCGCTTAAATTTTGGGAAGCAAATTTGAGCGTTGCGCCCTTTTTAGCAGCGATTTGCCTAGCGATACCGACGCAAAGCTCGTTCATATCGTCGTTCATCAAGGCAATGTCCGACATCGCGTTAAATTTAGTCGTCGCGATCTGTTCTATCGTGTCGCCCAGTAGCGCCGTGTGGTCAAAGCCGATCGGAGTAAAGAGGCTAAGGCGCTTGTCAAATACGTTCGTAGCGTCGAATTCGCCGCCCACGCCCGCCTCGCAGACGAAAAAGTCGCACCCCTCAAAAAGCGGAGCACAAAGCAGCGTCGCATACTCGAAATACGAAAGCGAGCGCGCGACCTCGGGGGGCAAAATTTTAATCAGCCTCTCGTGAGCCGTCTCGAGCGCATCTGCGCTAACTACGGCGCCGTTCATCCAAAATCTCTCTCGAAACTCGAAGATATGCGGGCTCGTATAGTGGCCGACGCTATGGCCGCGCGCGAGCATCTGCGCTAAAAATCGCCCCGTGCTGCCCTTGCCGTTCGTGCCGATAAGATGGATGATTTTTGGTATTTTAAACGCGCCCTGCACGAATTTAAAGGCGTTTGGCATGCGCGCGCGGTTGATTTCCTTATAAAAAAGGGGTTTGTTTTCTAAAAAATTATCTAACATTCATTTAGCATTCCGGCATGACCTTGTTTCTGCCGCCCTGCTTTGCTTGATAAAGCATCTTGTCGGCCTCTTCTATCGTCGCATTCGAGCCCGCGCTTGCGCTTCTTATCGCTACGCCGCAGCTTGCCGTCACGTCTATGCGCTCGCCTTTATACATAAATTTAGAATTTTGCACGATTTCTCGCATCTTTTCGGCAAATTTGACTGCGTCGCCCAGAGAAATCTCGGGCAGTAAAATAACAAACTCTTCGCCACCGTATCTACCGACGAAATCAGCCTGGCGGGAGTATTTTCTAAGCATCTTGCCTATAGTAGCCAAGACGACGTCGCCTGCTTCGTGCCCGTAAACGTCGTTTATGCGCTTAAAGTGATCTATATCAAAAAAGCAAACGCCGTAATCGTTGCCGTATCTGTTGTATTTTTGCTCCATTCGCTCGAGCTCTTCAACTAGCGCCTTTTTGGTTCCGGTTTTGGTTAAAAAGTCCTCTTTGCTTTGAGATCTTGCGCTTTCTAGATCGGTTTCTAGCTTATTTACTCTTTCTTGAAGCTCTTTTATGGTCTTTTGATCGTTTACCATCTGCTCGCCCAACTGTTTAACCTCGCCGTCAAGAGCATTGGCGATACTTAGCATCTTGTCTCTAATGCCCTCAAAGCTATCTTCGCGCAAATTTATCGAGCTTAGATCGTCTTTGATGTACTGCATCGTGCTAGAGCTTTTTGACGAGCTGCTGATCAAGCTTACGATTTGGTTATTTATGCCGTCTAAAACCTTATCGAGCACGCCGACTTTATTTAAAATTTCAGCCTTATCTAGCTCGATTCGCTTTTTGGTTAGTTCTTCTATCTTTTCTCTTGTTTGACCGTCTTCGAGCAGGCTTGGATCGCTTTTTAAAATTTTATTTATTTTTCTTACGTCGTCGCTTATTTTATCGGTGATAGAAGGCTCTAGCATCATGGCTATGAGCGGGATTATTTTTTCGTAAATTTGCGTGCTATCCAACTCTTTTATGGTCGCATTATCAAGCTCTATGACGATAGATTGCAAATCATCGAATTTTTTTATCCCGTATGAGCCAAGACGCTTTAAAAACGAATCGTCGTAATCGGTTAGAAAATCAAACCACTTGTCTTTTATCTTTTCTACCGTGGCTACGTCAAGCCTCCTATTTAGCGCCTCTATGCTGCTTTCAGAGAGTTCTTTGGCGTTTTTGTTATGCAGGAGAGATATGCTTTGCAAAACCCTTTTATTCATTAGCAAAAGCGCGCTTACGAGCTTTGAGTTGTCTATTATGCTTGGCGAATTTAACCTAGAGGCCATAAACGCAAAAAGCTCGTCCACGTTTTTTACGTTTTTTTGCTTTAGTTGATCTTTAAAATCATCGTTTAGCCTTGCGACGTATTTTTCGAGCTTTTGGCACTCTGGCAAGGTAACGCCGTTTTTTTTCGCTATTTCGCAAAAAACCTCCGCGTAGTTATCCGGAGTAAACACGAGTCCGCGATCTTTTATCGCTTGTATAGCTTCTCTTATGATCTGATTTACGCTAATTGCCATTTTTTAGCCCCTTTACCGCAAGCACGGCGATATACTCGTCAAAAGCCTCTTGCGAAGCCTCTTTTATGGCGTTATACTTCTCGCTCTCGCTGATGACGCCGTCTGCAAATCTAGTATCTCTTACCTTTTGCGAAACGGTAAAGTCATGCTCGCCCGAAGTCGTCACCGATAGTATCTTGCCGCCTTTTAACTTAGTGTCGAAATTTAGCGTTAGTATCGCTTTATACGACGTCACGTAGCCGTTTTCGTCGTATAACAACGCTTGGTAGTTGAGCGATTTGATCGAGACCGTTATCGTCGTAGGCTCGTTTTTATCGTAGCTCATGCGCTTACCTAGCCTTGTTACGATACCCTCTAGCACGCTATCTTTGATCCAGACGCTATTTTTAGGCTCTTCTTTGCTTATCAGCACATTTACGTAGACGCGGTCGCCCATTATGTCGTTCGTGATCTTTGAGACGGGCTTATAGCCGCATCCAACCAAGACAAAAGCCGCTAAAAATAGTAAAATTTTTATCTTCAAATTTTAGCCTTTTATTACGAAATTTACGAGCTTTCCATTCACGTAAATTTGTTTGATTATTTCTTTTCCTTCTAGCCATTTAGCCGCGCTTTGTCTAGCTAGAGCCAAAACCTCGTCCTCGTTTGCGCTACTCGGCGCTTCAAATTCGCCGCGCCTTTTGCCGTTAACGGTGATAGCCAAATTTAAGCTATCTTTTTCAAAAACCTCGTCCAAAATTTCTATTTTAGTAAAATTCGCCCTGCCAAATAGTTGCTCGCTAAGTTCGTTTGCGACATGCGGCACGATAGGCTCTAGCAAATTTAAGATGATAAAAAAGGCTTCCGTCGTTACGTCCTGATTGTCCTGCGCGTTTACGGCGTTTAAAGCTTCCATGCAGGCGGCGATTAGGGTGTTAAAGGTAAAATTTTCCTCGTAAACGTCGTTTGATTTTTTAAGCGCCTCATAAACCTTCATACGCGCGCATTTTTCTTCTTTACTCAAATTTGCGTGCGCTATCTGCGGGATTTGCGCGCATTTTTTTACACCAGCGCTTCGTTCGTACAAGCGGTTTATAAATCTAAACGCACCCTCGACAGCGCTATCGTTCCATTCAAGCTCTTTTTGCGGAGGCGCGGCAAAGAGGATAAAAAGCCTCGCCGTATCGGCGCCGTATTTGTTGATGATGTCGTCCGGATCGACTACGTTACCCTTACTTTTACTCATTTTTTTGCCGTCTTTTAGCACCATGCCCTGAGTTAGCAGTCGCTCAAACGGCTCGTCGTCTCTTAGGTAGCCCAGGTCTCGCAAGGCCTTTTGGAAAAATCTCGCGTAAAGCAGGTGTAAGATCGCGTGCTCGATACCGCCGATATACTGATCCACGTTCATCCAATAATTCACGCTTTTAGCGTCAAACGCGCGTTCCTGCCACGTTTTTTCGTCGCTGGCGTATCTAGCGAAATACCAGCTACTCTCAAAAAACGTATCCATCGTATCGGTCTCGCGGATAGCCTCGCCGCCGCATTTTGGGCACTTTACGTGCTTCCAGCTCTCGTGTTTATCAAGCGGATTTCCTTCGCCCGTTATCTGTACGTCGTCAGGCAGCGTCACCGGCAAATTTTCGATCTTTTCAGGCACGACGCCGCAGCTCTTGCAGTGCACCATCGGTATCGGTGCGCCCCAGTAGCGTTGTCTAGAGATGCCCCAGTCGCGGATTTTAAAATTTACGACCCGTTTGCCGATTTTATCCGCTTCAAATTTTTCTATTATTTTTAGTTTTGCCTCTTCGCTGCCAAGACCGTTTATGAGCGGCGAATTTATAGATATTCCGTATTCAGTTAGCGCCTTGCCGCCCTCAAATTCGCCCTGAGTAGGCTTAACCACCTGCTTTATCGGCAGGCCAAATTTACTCGCAAACTCATAGTCGCGCTCATCATGAGCCGGTACCGCCATAACAGCGCCGCTACCGTAGTCCGCTAGGACGAAATTCGCCACCCAAACCGGCACTTTTTCTCCGGTTAGCGGATGCAAGACGTTTATACCCAGATACAGTCCGTCTTTTTCGCTAGCTTGGCGTTCGCGAGGACTTTGATTTAAAATTTTTCTGATTTTTTCCGCTTTTTGCGGCTCTAATTTGCCTGCGTTAAGCAGTCTTTTTACGATCTTATGCTCAGGCGCTAAAGCCGCATAGCTAACGCCGTAAATCGTATCAGGGCGTGTGGTAAATACCTCAAAACCGTCTATTGGCTCGCCACCCTCTAAAATTTGCTTCGACTCCTCGTCTAGCTCAAATTTAAACTCAAGACCAAAGCTCTTACCGATCCAGTTTTCCTGCATCGTAAGCACTTGAGAAGGCCATTTGCCCTCTAGCTTTTTTAAATCGTCTAACAATTCCTGCGCGTAGCTAGTTATCTTTAGGTAGTAGCCGGGTAGTTCGCGCTGGACGACGGCATTTCCGCATCTCCAGCAACATCCGTCTTCAACCTGTTCGTTTGCAAGCACCGTTTGGTCGTATTCACACCAATTTACTACCGCGCTTTTTCGGTAAACTAGCCCCTTTTCGTACATTTTGATGAAAAACTCTTGCTCAAATTTAGTATAAAGCGGATCAGACGTCGCAAATTCGCGCTTTTTAGAAAAGCTAAGTCCTAAAGCGTCAAGCTCGCCGCGCATGTAGTCTATATTTTCGTAAGTCCAAATTTTAGGATGGATTTTGTGCTTTATCGCTGCATTTTCCGCAGGCATGCCGAAGCTATCAAAGCCGATCGGATGAAGGACGTTGTAGCCGCGCTTGCGGTAGTAGCGAGCCAAGGCGTCGCCGATGGTGTAGTTTCTCACGTGCCCCATGTGGATACGTCCGCTAGGATACGGAAACATGCTTAGGATGTATTTTTTAGGCAGGCTATAGTCGTCTTTGGGCTCAAATTCGCCGTTTTTACTCCAAATTTCTTGCCATTTTTTTTCTATTTTCGCCGGCTCGTATTTTAAATTTTCACTCATTTTTACTCCTAAAATTCTTCTTGCGTCTTGCCGGACTCAACCAAAACAAGCGCCAGAGAAAAGACGTTTGCTATCGCGGCACCGATCGCTAGCGAATACGCCATATGCGCGTTACCGTTTACCTGAAGCAGCACAAAAGCCGGAATAAGGTGCAAGTCGGCCACTAGCGAGCTAGCAAAAAGCTCGGCGGCAAAGACGTTTTTGACGCCGATTTTTAGCAGCGTCGAGATCACGTTTACGCTCGCCGCCACAAATAGCGCAATCTCGTTTTTATCGTACAAAAACCCCGCCGTCGTCGTCAGGCTCATAAGCGCGAAAAATATATAAACAACCTTACCCCAGTTCATCGCTTCTCCTTATATAGTGCCTTTTTCAAACATCGCGCGTTGCTTCTCTTTTTCTCTTTGTACGCGCGCCTTTTCCGCTTCCATAGCGCGGTATTTCTCTACGCTAAATTTAAACCACAAAAGCATAGGCGCAGCGACGAATATCGAGCTAAGCGTACCGATGACGATGCCCACTATCAGCGCCAAAGAAAATCCGTGTATCATATCTCCGCCGAACAAAAATAGCACGACGACCGTGATGAGCGTGGTGCCCGAGGTGAGTATCGTTCTAGTTAGCGTCGCGGAGACCGATTCGTTTATTATCGTGTCAAGATGCGTGCTCTTGCTGGTTTTGATATTTTCTCTGATACGGTCAAAGACGATGATCGTATCGTTTAGCGAGTATCCCACGACCGTAAGGATTGCCGCGAGAGTGTCCAAATTTACGTCTATAGCAAAAAAGCTGATCGCGCCCATCGTGATCACGACGTCGTGTATCTCCGAGGCCACCGCTGCCATCGCAAATCTCCACTCGAATCTAAACGCGATGTAGATCAAAATACCAACAAGCGAGATCGCAAGCGCCATCATGCCTTTTTCGCGTAGCTCGTCGCCGACTTTAGGCCCGACCACGTCCGTACGACGGATCTCAAATTTACCCGTATCTTTTAAAAGCTCGGCAACGCTAGCTCCGACGTCGCTACCTAAATTTGAGTTTGCTCCAGAAAATCTAATCGTAACTTCCTCCGCCGAGCCAAACTCCGTAACGCTCGCATTTTTATAGGCTTCGTCTTTTGCCAAAGCCGCGCGAATTTTATCTAGCGAGACCGCGCTATCGTATTTCACCTGGATGAGCGTACCGCCGGAAAAATCGATGCCGTAGTTAAAGCCTTTCGTCGCCATCAAAAAAAGCGAACCGAAAAATAGCACGGCCGAGACGGCTAGCGCGATATAGCGCTTGCTCATAAAATCATAAACATGTGCCTTTGAGAAAAATTGCATTTATACCCTTTTATAACCGAACCAAAACCGCGTGTTACCGCTTTTTTCTATTTTATTTATAATCGTATCAAACATACCGTGAGTACCCAAGATCGCCGTTATCATCGAAGCAATGATACCTATGCCCATAGTAACGGCAAAGCCCTTAACAGGTCCCGTACCGTAGGCGTAAAGCACGACCGAGGTGATAAGCGTGGTCAAATTTGCGTCTATGATCGCGCTCATCGCGTTTTCGTAGCCCTTTTTCACGCTAGTTGCGATACTGGCCCCGTCGCGCAGCAGCTCCCTGATGCGCTCGTTTATGATGACGTTGGCATCCACGGCCATACCGATAGTTAGCACTATACCTGCCATTCCGGGTAGCGTTAGAGCAGCGCCGAACATCGCCATCACGGCGACTAATATTAAGATATTTGCAACAAGCGCGATATTTGCCAAAATGCCGCTAAATCCGTAATAAGCTATCATAAACAGCACCACTAAAACAGAAGCCGAGGCTAGCGCGATCATAGATTGTCTTATGCTATCTGCACCCAGGCTTGGTCCTACGCTTCGTTTTTCTAGCATTTTTACCGGAGCTAAAAGAGCACCGCTTCTAAGAGCGATAGCTACGTCGTGAGCCTCCTCTACGCTAAATCCGCCGCTTATCTGACCGCTTCCGCCGCCGATTCGCTCGTTTATCGAAGGAGCCGAATACACCCTGCCGTCAAGCACGATAGCTAGGCGCTTGCCGACGTTTGCGCCGGTAAAATCGCCAAAGATTCTGGCTCCCTCGGCGTTTAGAGTAAAGCTGATGATAGGCGAGTTCGTGCGCTGATCAAAGGCAACCCTAGCGTCCGTTAGCATCGCGCCGTCAAGGACGGGGATGTTTTTTACGACGTATTTTATCTGCTCGTTTTTGACGTCCGGATAGACGATGTCGCCGTAGCTCTCAGCCTCGGCCTCGCTCATAGAGTTTGCCTGCGACTGGCGCTTTTCATCGACGGCCATTAGCTGTAGGTGCGCGGCTTTTGCGATGAGATCGCGAGCGCGTTGCTCGTCGGCCGCCGTTTTGATACCCGGAAGCTCGACTAGGATATTATCCTTGCCCTGTCTTGCTACCGTAGGCTCGGCCAGACCGAACTGATCGAGTCGGTTTCTGATCGTTTCTACTGCTTGATTTATCGCATATTCGATAGTTTCGGCCTTCTCGGCGTCAGTTAAGCCGACCGAGTATTTTAGGCCGTCTTTTTGTACGTTAAGGCCCTTGATATCTTTTAGCATGCCGTCTATTTTAGCGGCTTCGTCCGCATCAAGTAGCTCAAAGTCCACCTTGTCTTCGCGGATCTTAAAGCTATCGATCAAAACGTCCTCTTTTTTCGCAAAATAGTTCACGCTGGCGGCGATTGACTTAATCTTTGAATGTATGGCCTCCTCGGTCTCGACGCCAAGAAGCATATGAAGTCCGCCCTGCAAATCAAGTCCTAGACTTATTTTAGAGCCGCCTAGCTTGTCCGTAAACGACGGCGCGGAAAAGATAATGCCGAAAATCAAAGCCAAAGCAAAGATGATCAGCCTATACGTTATTTTGCCGTTACGCATTTGCTTTCGTCTCTGTTTTTTCTATTTTTCTCGCGACGAATTCGCGTGAAACGCGCACGATTACGTCGTCGTTAAGCTTAACTCTGATAAAATCCTCTTCCGGTTTTATCACCTCGCAGATTAGTCCGCCGCTAGTTATGATCTTGTCGCCCTTTTCGAGTGCGGCTATCATCGCGGCATGAGCTTTTTGTTGTTTTTGCTGCGGTCTGATAACCAGAAAATAAAATATCGCGAAAAGCACGACTAGAGGCAGTAATGAAGCTACGAAATTTCCTTCTTGCATGGGGTTCCTTAATAAAAAAAATTTTAAGCCCTTATTTTAGCACTAAAATTATAATAAAAGCCTTTGTCGGCGCGATTTTAATCTCAAATTTTATACTAGCCGATCTTTTAGGCGGCGAAATTTTAAATTTTATCTCGCCGTTTTTTGCGATCGCGGGCTTTTATTTGCTACTAAAATTTGACCGCCGCGGCTTTTTTTGGACGGGATTTTTTATCGGGATTATTTGGTTCTACTGGATCAGCTTTAGCCTCGTTTATTACGAGCTTAGCTACCTCATCCCGCTTGAAATTTTAGCTATCGGGATCATCTACGGTGCGCTGTTTTTGATAGCGGGTATCCCGGCTCAAATTTGGCTAAAGGCTTTATTGCTTATCCTAGTTTCAAACATCCATCCATTCGGCTTTAACTGGCTAAATTTAGAAGCCGTTTTCGTGCCGGGCATATTTGCGCCCGGTTTGCTCGCGCTTGCGTTTATTTTCGCCGCGATTTTGTGCCTGTTTTATATCAAAAACCGCCTCAAATTTATCGCTTTTGCTGCGCTTTTAGCATGCGCCGTTCAGTACGATACGCCAAATTTTAAAACTCTGCCTTTTGAAGTAAAACTGGCAAACACCGAAGTCGCGCAAGAGCTAAAGTGGCAAAAGCAGCTAAAAAACGAGTTTATAAATCAAAATTTAGCCATCATAGACGAGGCAATAGGCGCCGGTTTTAGAGCGATTATTTTGCCCGAGAGCACCTTTCCCGTCTATATGACGCACGAGCGAAATCTCATCGCCGAACTACTCGAAAAATCCCAAAAGATCGCTATCCTAGCGGGCGCGCTAGCTCGCGAAAACGGCACCAACTACAACTCGGCGTTTTTCTTTGACCGAGGTAAGATGCGGCGGCTGGATAAATTTATCCTCGTGCCTTTTGGAGAGGAGATCCCGCTACCGGCGTTTGCGAGAGATTTGATAAATAAAATATTTTTCGGCGGCGCAAAGGATTTTGAGACGGCGAGCGCTCCTAGCGACTACGAGATAGATGGCGTAAAAATCAGAAACGCGATCTGCTACGAAGCAACTAGAGACGAGCTGTTTGCGGGCGAATTTGACGTCATGATCGCGGTAACTAATAACGGCTGGTTCGTGCCTAGCACCGAGCCCAATTTACAGCGAAATTTGCTCAAATACTACGCTACGAAATACGGCAAAGTAATCTATCACAGCGTAAACGGCTCGCCGTCTGAGATAATAACGCCAAAGCAAGGCTTGCTCGATAAATTTTTCAGATAAATTTGCTAAATTTAGGTGTTTTTGCGCTTGTGAAATAGCAACCGAATTTGCAATTATACGTAAAATATACAAGCTGCAACAAAAACTACAAACATAAAATCAATACACATCTGCCAAAACAGCTCGCTGGTAGACCTCAACACCCATTCGTATTCAGGCGAGTATCTTGGATGACGATAGCCGATGTGGTAACCGCTAAAATCCCAATACACAAAAAAGCTGCTCACAAAAATGATAAAAATAGAAAGAAAAAATCTTTTTACAGGATTTTCTTTTATTATCATCTTTAAGGCGTAAGCTTTATTTTCTTTACTGCCGCACAGCAAGCAAGCCGCGACGAAACCGACAAGCGTGACGACCTTGATAATCCCCATATAAGCGATATAAAATGCTGCCTTTTGCGTAAAATCAGTGTGAGTAAAGGCTCTCTCTACTGCGGGGTAAATTTTAAGCATAGCTTCCACGAAATCTCTTGCCAAAGAGGAGCGCGCCGGCACGTCAAAAGGCAATACAAAAATGCCTAGCGCGCAAATAAAATAAAAAGCGCAAAGCCCGAGCAAAACGAGTCCGAGCGTCCTATTTTTGCCGTTTTGTTTTGTTGCCGTTTGCATTTTAATTATCTTTAAAATTTGTCGCGCGGTTTTTGAAGTAAAATTTAAGACGTAAAGCGGGGCGAAATTTCATACTAAGCCTTAAATTTGAGGGTAAATTTAAGCCCGCGTTAAATTTAGCGGGCTTAGGAAATTATTTAATCAAAGCCTTGAAGGTATCAACCGCATCAAGCTTTTCCCACGGATATTTGGCGTTTCCGACTTGACCTTTGGCTGCTACTTTAGCGTATAAAAACGTATCTTTGCCGGGTTTATCCAGGCCGAATTTGTTTGTGATCCAGCGCGGAGTGAGGGCGAAGTTTTCGCTAACGAAATTTGACAGCATATCGTCGTTTATACCCGCGATCTGCGTGCCCATCGTATCTACGCTGACAGAGGTTGGCTTTGCCATACCGATAGCGTAGCTTAGCTGGACGATGCATTTTTTAGCAAGGCCGGCCGCGACGATATTTTTAGCTATCCAGCGCGCCGCATAAAGACCGCTGCGATCGACTTTCGTGTAGTCTTTGCTACTTTGCGCGCCGCCGCCTATCGGGCTATATCCGCCAAAGCTATCTACGATGAGCTTGCGACCAGTTAGTCCGCTGTCGTGAAGCGAGCTGTGATTTACGTAGCGGCCGGTCGGGTTGATATAGATGAGCGTTTTGCTCTTATCATATAGACCCTTTGGCAAGCCCGCATCGTCGATGAGAGTTTGCACTAGAGTGCGCAGCTCCTCTATCTTCATCGTCTCGACGCAAGGGGCCGAAACTACGATAGTGTGGATGCTTTGAGGTTTGCAGTTTTCAAAGTTATCCTTCGTGCCGTAGTCTACGGTGACCTGAGTTTTGATATCGACGCCGAGTTTATCGGGGTTAGCTTTGGCAAATTTATAAACCTTATCGCAAAGCATTCTGGCGTAGGTTATGGCTGCTGGCATATATTCGTTCGCTTCGCAGCTAGCAAAGCCAAACATTATGCCCTGATCCCCGGCGCCTATCTCGCCGCCTTCTTGATCGACGCCTTGGTTTATATCGGCGCTTTGCTGATTTATGCAGACTTTTATCTCGACGTCGTCGGGGTGCAGGCACTGCTCTTTCGTAAATTTAGACTTGCCGTCGTAGCCGATTTTAGCCAGCGCATTTTTAACGATACTCTCATAGTCCTTAAAGCTTAGCTTGACCTTAGAGTTTATCTCGCCGCCTATTATAATGTTTTTACCCGCGACGAAAACTTCGCTAGCGACGCGGCCGTTTGGATCTTGCATCAAGATCGTATCGACGATACTGTCGGCAATGATGTCGGCGCATTTATCCGGATGACCCGGGCTCACAACCTCAGAAGTAAATAAATACATGCTTTTCCTTTATGAAAATTAATCTCGCAATTGTAACATTTCATAATAAAATTCAAATTAATCTCGCTCAAAGCTTGTAAATTCCGCGTAAATTCGGCTATAATCCTAAACTAAAATTAAATTTTAAGGCAAGGACACTAGAATGTTTAGCAAACTAGCAAAAAGGTTCGCCGACGGAAATTTGATCATTCAAATTTTAATCGGCATAGCTCTAGGCGCCGTTATCGGCTTTTGGACGCACTATCAGGCGGCTCCTTATAACGAACTAATCGCAAAAGGCGTGAGCGACGCAGCACAGCTAGCCGCAGCAAAAAAAGACCTAACCGACGTAGCAAATTCCGTCGCAAACTCTATCGCCGTCTTGGGAAATCTATTTGTCGGCGCGCTTAAAGCTATCGCGCCTATCCTAGTTTTCGTACTGGTAGCGACCTCTATCGTCGTAAAAGAATTCGGCCACGCAAAAGGCATGCAAAAGGTAGTTACGCTTTACCTAGTCGGCACGTTTTTAGCTGCCGTAGTTGCGGTCGTAGCAAGCTTTCTTTTCCCGATGGAGCTCGTGCTAAAAGGCGTCGAGAGCGCAAATATGAGCGCTCCACAAGGCATCGTCGACGTCCTAAAAGACCTCATCTTTAAAATGGTTCAAAACCCTATCAGCGCGCTTTCTAGCGGCAACTACATAGGCATCATCACTTGGGCCGTGGGCGGCGGTATCGCGATGAGATTTTGCACGCAAGAAACTAAAAAAGTATTTCAAGACGTCAGCGACGGCGTGACTAAAATCGTTAGATTTATCATCCGCCTCGCGCCGTTTGGTATCTTTGGCCTAGTTACCATCAGCATCCACGAGACGGGCTTTGAGGCGCTTGCGGGCTACCTAAAACTAATCCTCGTTCTAGTAGGCACGATGGCCTTCGTTTCCTTCGTCGTTTACCCTGCGATGGTGTTTGCGGTTACCAAGAAAAACCCTTATCCGCTAGTGATGACTTGCGTGAGAGAGAGCGCGGTTACGGCGTTTTTCACTCGCTCGTCCGCAGCAAATATCCCGGTAAATATGGCGCTTTGTAAAAAGCTAGGACTAAAAGAGGAACTCTACTCGATCTCGATCCCGCTAGGAGCTACAATAAACATGGGAGGAGCGGCCGTAACTATCGGTATCTTGGCGCTTGCGGCGGTAAACTCGATCCCGTCTATCACTGTTGATTTTGGCGACGCGTTACTGCTTTGCTTTATCTCGGCTCTTGGCGCGTGCGGGGCTTCCGGCGTCGCGGGCGGTTCGCTACTGCTAGTGCCGCTTGCTTGCGCGCTATTTGGTATCGGTAACGACATCGCGATGCAGGTTGTCGGCGTAGGATTTATCATCGGCGTGATCCAAGATTCGGTAGAAACAGCCGTAAATAGCGCCTCTGACGTACTTTTCACTGCCGTAGCTTCAGAGACCATAGAGTAAATTTAAGGCTGCAAAATGAACGTTTGGGATCTAACCCCGCTTTTTAAAAGCGAAAAAGAGCTCGAGATTTCAGCTCTTTCGTTACAAAACGAGTGCGAAAAATTTGAAGCAAAATACTCGGATAAATTTTTAAATTTAAGCGACGAGGAGTTTCTCGCCGCGCTTAACGAATATGAGAATTTACTAGAAAACATCGCTCGCGTGCAAATTTACGTGAGCCTTGTTTTTTCAAAAGATACCTCAAAGGGCGCGTTTTACGCCAAATTTGACGAGCTAAGCTCAAAGGCGCAAAATCATCTGCTCTTTTTCGAGCTTAAATTTAACGAATTTGACGAAGCCAGACAAAACAAAATCATCGCCAAAAGCCAAAGACTTGGCTACTATCTAGCCAATATCGCAAAAGAAAAAGCCCACCAGCTGAGCCTAAAAGAGGAGCAAATTTTACTCCGCACGGCAAACACGGGCGCGGAAGGCTTTTCGCGGCTTTTTGACGAGACGCTAAGCGCGCTTAAGTTTAAATTTAAAGGCAAAATGCTAGGCGAAGAGGAGATTTTATCCAAACTTCACAGCCCAGACCGCGACGAGCGAAAAGCGGCCGCAAAGAGCCTCTCTGGCGGCCTAGCGCCGCAGCAGCATCTGCTTAGCTACATCTATAATATGATAAAAACCAGCCTAAAAACCAGCTGCGAACTGCGAAAATTTGACCTACCCGAAAGTCCGCGGCATTTCTCAAACCAAACGACCAAAGCCAGCGTAGACGCGCTCATAAAGGCCGCCGAGACGAGCTTTGATCTGCCGATTAAATTTTACGAAAAAAAGCGCAAAATTTTAGGCTTTAGAAAGCTTTACGACTACGATAGATACGCGCCGCTTGGCGAGAGTAAAAGCGTTTATAAATTTGAAGAGTGCAAAAAAATCATACTTGAAACTTTTGCCAAATTTAGCCCCAAATTCGGCGATATAGCCGCTCGCGCATTTAAAGAAGGCTGGATCGACGTCTATCCTGCGCAAAACAAACGAGGCGGCGCCTTTTCGCAATCAGGCGTCGCAAAAGCCCATCCTTACGTACTTTTAAACCACACCGACGAGAGGCGGGATCTTTTTACCCTAGCGCACGAGCTAGGTCACGCCGCGCATCAAAATCTAGCCTATAAAAGCGTCGGATTTCTAAACGCCGACACGCCGCTAACTACGGCGGAGACGGCGTCGGTGTTTTGCGAGATGCTGGTTTTTGATCACGTCAAAAGCACGCTAAAAGGCAGAGAAAAAACCGCCCTACTCGCCGGCAAGATCGAGGATATCTTCGCCACGCTTTATCGCCAGATAAACTTCACGACCTTTGAGCGCCGAGTTCACGCGCATGATGGCGAGATCAGCGCCGAGGAGCTAAATCAAATTTGGCTCGAAGAGAGTGCAAAGATGTTCGGACGAAGCGTCACGCTAAACGACTACTATAAAATTTGGTGGAGCTACATCCCGCACTTTATCCACACGCCGTTTTACTGCTACGCCTACTCGTACGCACAGCTTTTGGTGCTGGCGATTTTCGGACTTTATAAAAGCGGCAAATGCGAAAATTTCGTGCAAATTTACACCGAGTTTTTAAGCGCGGGCGGCTCGCGCTCGCCAAAAGAGCTGGTCAGGATGTTTGGCTTTGATATCGAGGACGCGGCTTTTTGGCAGATCGGCATAAACGAGGTTAGAAAGCTAGTGGAGGAGTTTTGCCAGGAAGCGTAGCGAGCGCAAATTTGACTAAATTTGAGAGCCCGGACGGCGACGAATTTGACGCTAAATTTTGCCTTTTACCTAAGGTCGAATTTGGCGCCGCGATAGACGGCAAAATTTAAAAAGGCACAAAAGGAGGCAAAATGCTTGATGAGATTTTAGACGACGAGAGATTTGCGGCGATGATGAAGGAGCACGTTTTTGAGTGCGTGGAGTATCTGCTAAAAAACGAGCGCTCATTTTCGGCGATGGCCAACCTTGATCTAGTCAAATTTAGCCCCGAGTTGCCGGAGTATATTATGAGCACTTTTACGGCTCCAGTTATCGTCTTTACGCTTGCGGGCTATACTTTTAGCAGCGCCAAACTCACGCCGGAGGAGCTGAGCTTCGAGGCTGGCTTCGGTAAGGAAAATTTCGCCAGCGTCGTTAGCTTTCCGCTTGGAGCGATCGTTCAAATTTTAGTAGAAAACAGTCCGATTTTGGTAAATTTTTCCATTTACAAATCTCAAAAAAATCAGCTCGAAAAGTCGATGTCGGCGCTAATGTCAAACCCGAATAATAAAGATCTATTTAAAAAGTGAGCAAAATTTTATCCGCCGTTTTGCTCGCGCTATTTTGCAAGATTTATTTATGCGGTTTTTTCTTTGATTAAGCCAAATATCGGCATTGTTTTTACCAAAGTAGGCGGCTTTATGCGCTTACTTCGCTTTTCATATGCATTTTAACAGACCTGGCTCACATTAATCTACATAGGCGCGACATTTTCTTTCTTTTACCAACATCGTATTAAACCGCAAATTTAGATTAAAATCAAAAAACAAATTTGAAATTATAAAAATCGCCAAACCGAGACTAATCTCGGCTTAGCAAGGATTTCGCGTAAATTTTCGCGAGAGTATTTAAATTTACGCGGCGCAAAGACCGATTTTGGTCAAATTTAGCGTCCGCGCTAAAGCGAATTAAAAATTAAAACTCGTCTTGATCTTTAGAAATTTATGCAGCGCTTCCTCGTTTTCTTTTAGTGCGGCGGCATAAACCGAGCGAGTGAGTTTAAATTTAGAGATGTTTATCTCAAACAGCCTGCCGTTTTTTAGCTCGTTTTCGATCAAAAATCTCGGCAAAAACGCCACGTACGTATCGGCATGGTTTGACGCCAGCGCGCGGCAGACCATTATCGAACCGTCTAGCGAATACGCCACGTCAAGCGCATGCGCGTCCACGCCGTGCTTATGCAAAATATCGTCAAGGTAAGTCCTAGTTCTATCTTTGATAAATTTAAAATTGACCAGCTCCTCGGGCTTCACGCTTTCGGCGATTTTTTTATTAGAAACCAAAATCAGCTCGTAGTCGAATAGTTTTTTAACGAGCAAGCTGCTATCAAGCGACTGCTCAAGGATAATGGCGATGTCGCTGCGGCGGTCTTTTAGGTAGTTTATGAGCTCGTTTTGCTCTTTTATCCTGATATCTAGCTCGCTGCCTACGCTTTGTGAGATTTTATCCAGCAGTATCGAGATGACCGCCTCGGCGATGAGCTGCGTGGTGGCGATGACTAGCGGCACTTTGTCCGTTTTTATGCGCGCCAACTCGTCTTTAAAGCGAAACATCGCGCTTTCAAACTGAGTACAGAGTTTATAAAATTTCTCGCCCTCGTGAGTTAGGACGATGCCGTTTTTCTTACGCATTATTAGCGTGGTTTGCAGCATCTCCTCGAGCTTTTTCATCTGCAAAGTAACTGCGGGCTGCGAGATGCCTAGAGCCCTTGAGGCTTTTGAGAAGCTTCTTTCTTTCACTATCTCCATAAAGGTATAAAATTTACTAAAATCATTGATCATATCGGACTCCTTATTATTATATCAGCTTATAAAATCGTATTTTTAATATTGTATTGATTTATATCTGAAAACGCTCTTAATCAGACCCGAATTTAAATCAGCGGCGATTTTTAAGCTTATTTTGTTAGAATTTAATCATTTTAATAAATAAAGCAGGAATTTTAATGCCCGATTTACTAGACGAACTAAACGAAAGCCAGCGCGAGGCCGCCTCGCATACGGACGGAGCGATGTTGATTTTAGCCGGAGCCGGCAGCGGTAAAACCAAAACCATCACAACTCGCCTAGCCTATCTCATAAGCGAGCTAGGCATCCCGCCGTCAAACACCCTAACGCTAACCTTCACCAACAAAGCCGCAAGCGAGATGCGAACCCGCGCGCTAAATATGCTAGGCGCCGCCGGTAAAAATTTCACTCCGCTACTTTGCACTTTTCACAAATTCGGGCTTTTGTTTTTGAAATTTTACATCGACCGCCTAAAGCGCAAAAACAACTTCGTCATCATCGACACCGACGATAAAAAGCGTATCTTAAAAGGCTTTGAGGGTGATATCGCGACCTCGGTTCTAGCTAGCGAGATCTCAAATTTTAAAAACTCGCTTTTAAGCGTAGAGGAGGTGCTAAATCACGGCGGCATGTTTGCAAACGGGCAAAATTTCAAAGACGGCTACCACGCAAAGCTAGCAAACATCTACAAGCTTTACGAGGAGTACTTGGCGGCAAACAACCTCGTGGATTTTGACGACCTGCTGTGCCTTAGCTATAAAATTTTAGACGAGGACGAAGCTCTAGCGCGCGAGATCTCGCAGCGATACTCCTACGTGATGGTGGACGAGTATCAAGACACCAACGACTTGCAGTACAAGCTCCTGCGCAAACTCTGCCTAACGCACGAAAATATCGCTGTCGTGGGCGATGATGATCAGAGTATCTACGGCTGGCGCGGCGCGAAAATCGAAAATATATTAAATTTCAAAGATCAGTTTAAAGACGCCAAAGTCATAAGACTAGAGCAAAACTACCGCTCGACGAGTCAAATTTTACGCGCGGCAAACGAGCTAATCGACCATAACAGAAACCGTCTAGGTAAAGAACTAAAAAGCACCAAAGAAGGCGGCGAAGACGTCGCGCTAATGGAATCAGACGACGAAACGATGGAGAGCCTAAAAGTAGCCAAGCGCATCAAAAAGCTGCTTGATAGCGGCGCGCAGGCTAGCGATATCGCGATCTTGTACCGCATAAACGCCCTCTCCCGCTCGCTCGAAGAGGGCCTAACCAAAGAAAAAATCCCGTATAAGATGGTCGGCGGAGTTAAATTCTACGAGCGTGCCGAGGTCAAGGACGTCATCAGCTACCTAAGGCTTGTCGCAAACGAGAACGACGACTTCTCGCTAAAGCGCGTCATCAACCGCCCAAAACGCGGCCTTGGCAAAGTAAGCCTCGCAAAGATCGAAAAAATCGCCTTCGAGCATAAACTTTCGCTATTTGAAGCGATATCTAGCCTGGACGAAAACGACAAGGATCTAAGCAAAAAGATCGTCTCAAGCCTAGGCGAATTTGCGGCAAATTTAAGAGAGCTAAAAGAGTGCGACTCGCCCTATGAGCTAGTAGATAAACTAGAAGCTAAATTCGGCATCAAAAAATACTACGAGAGCTTGCCCGACGGCTCCGAGCGAGTGGCAAACATCGACGAGTTTTACGCGATGATAAAAGACCAAATCAAGCAAAATCCAAGCTTTTCTATCGAGGAGTTTTTAAACGAGATCGCGCTACAAAGCGAGCAGGATAATATCGGCGGCGAGGCGATCTCTATCATGAGCATACACGCTAGCAAGGGGCTTGAGTTTGAGCATCTTTTCGTGATCGGGCTTGAGGAGGGATTTTTCCCGCTTCTAGGAGACGGTAGCGACATCGAGGAAGAGCGGCGCCTAGCCTACGTCGCCATCACCCGCGCCAAAAAAACCCTAACGCTAAGCTTTGTAAATTCGCGCTTTTACAAAGGTCAGCGAACGAGGCTGGAAAAGAGCAGATTTTTAAGCGAGGCTGGCGTTTGCAGCGGCAGCCTCATCATCCAGACGCAAACACAAACCGCGGGCGAATACAAAAAAGGCGATCTCGTCAAGCACAAAATTTTTGGCATCGGGCGCGTAACGGCGGTAACGAAGATCAAAAAAGAGCTAAAACTAACGATAAATTTCGGCGGAATCAGTCGCGAGATAATGTCTAGCTTCGTCGAAAAAGCGGTGTGAGAATGGGCGAATTTGATCAAATTTATGCACTCAAATTTGACGCTCGCGGATCAAATTTAAAAAACGACGCAAATTTAACGCAGGCTCCAAAGGTCAAATTTAAATGAACGCGCTTTTTGTCGCAAACAAGCCAGCTGGCATAAGCTCAAATCATTTTTTAAGCAGGCTAAAGCGCAAATACGGCGTCAAAAAGGCGGGCTTTTCCGGCACGCTTGACCCATTTGCCAGCGGCTGCCTCATCGTTGCTCTAGGCAATCACACGCGGCTTTTTAACTATATAGATAAAACGCCCAAAATCTACGAAGCAACTATGTGGCTAGGAGCCGTAAGCGCTAGCCTAGAT